>NZ_LBJU01000128.1:0-262661 GCF_028128835.1 Bradyrhizobium sp. CCBAU 65884
CATCGAGCGCTTCTGTCGTTACAGTGCCCCGGAAAAACAAGACCCGATGTTGCGAACTTCTGGTTCAAGACACTAGACCTCCCCTCGTCATTTTGATATCTTATCTCTGTTGATACCAGTGATAACGATCCATAATGACAGCCACCCTCGATATCGCCACGATCAAAGCCTTCCTGCTGGTCGCCGACCTCCAGAGTTTTACGCGTGCTGCCGAGGCGCTGGGCACGACGCAAGCCGCTGTCAGTCTCAAGCTGCAACGGCTGGAGACGTTGCTGGCAAAACGCCTCGTCGAGCGCTCGCCACGCGCGGTCCGGCTCACAGCCGACGGCGCCAGCTTCCTCGATAGCGCCCGCGCGCTGATGGCGGCGCATGACCGCGCGCTGTCGGGCGAGGCCCCGGCCGCGCAATCGCTCTCGCTCGGCATCTCCGATCACGCCGCCGGCCCCGAGCTGGTGCCGCTGCTGGAACGCCTGCACGCGATGTCGTCAAATCTCACCCTCGCCGTCACCATCGGCTTCTCGCGCGAGATGCAGGATGCCTATGACGCCGGCGAGTTGGACGCTGTGATCGTCCGCCAGGAAGGCAGCCGCCGCGGCGGCGAGAGGTTGACCGAGGACGAATTCGGCTGGTTCGCGTCACGGCGCTTCACCCTGCCGAAGGGCGAAGCGCTGCCGCTCGCAACCCTCGCTCCGCCCTGCGGCGTCCGCGCCATCGCCGTGCGCGCGCTCGACAAGGCCGGCCTCGCCTGGCGCGAGCGCTTTGTCGGCGGCGGCGTCACGGCGGTGGTCGCAGCTGCGCTCGCGGGACTTGCGATTGCGCCACTGGCGCGGCGGATCGCGCCTCCCGGGCTGGTCGATATTGGACCCGCGCACAGGCTGCCGAAACTCGGCAGCTCGAAGGTGATGCTACATTCGAAGGTCAGCGATCCCGCCAAGCTTGCGGCGCTACGCGCGGTGGCGGCGACGTTTCGGAGCGTCGCGGCCACCTGATGGCTCACAAAATCGCCTCGAACGCGCTGCGCAGCGTCTCGTGCCTGAATACAAAGCCGCGGCTCAGCGCCTTGTTGGGCAGCACGCGCTGACCGCCGAGCAGCAGCTCGTCGGCGAAGCCGCCGCCGATCCGGCGCAACAAGCCGCCGGGAATGCGGAAGATCGCCGGCCGATGCAGGCGGCGGCCAAGCTCCTCGGTGAATTTTGCATTGGTCACCGGGATCGGCGCGGTGGCATTGACGGGGCCCGACAGATCCGGCGTCGCCATCACATAGGCGATCAGGCGAATGAGATCATCGCGCTCGATCCAGGACATCCACTGCCGCCCGGTGCCGATGGGACCACCGAGGCCGAACTCGAACGGCGTCAGCATGCGCGTGACGAAGCCGCCTTCGGTGCCGAGCACGAGGCCGATGCGCAAACAGACGACGCGCACGCCAAGCTCCTCCGCCGGCCGCGCCGCCTTCTCCCAGGCCGCGCAGAGCTCGTGGCTGAAACAGGCGTGCGACTTGGCCGACTCCGTCAGCACCTGGTCGGCCCACAATCCGTACCAGCCGATCGCGGAGCCGCTGACCAGCACCTCGGGCTTGCGATCGAGCCGCGCGATCAGTTTGACGATTTCGCCGGTCATGCCGATACGGGAGCCAAGAATCTTCGCGCGCTTCGCCTCGGTCCACAAGCCGTTGCCGATCGGCTCGCCGGCGAGATTGACGATGGCGTCGATTGGCGTGTCCGCGGCGAGCTGATCGAGGCTGGTGATCAGCGTGACCGGCGGCGGCAGCATCTCCGCCTTCGCGGGATTGCGGATCAGCGCGATGACCTGATGCCCGGCGCCGCTGAGGCTCGCCGCGAGGCGACTGCCGATGAAGCCGGTGGCACCCGTTATCAGCACGGTCTTGCGGCCCGGGAGCTTTTCGACAAGCCCCTCGGCGGGAACGCTGCGCATCCGGCCGAGCCGGCGCATTGCGGCAAAATCCCTGAGGCCGCAGAGCGAGGCGCCAACCGCGCAGGCGGTCGCGGCGATGCTGAGCAGACCCTGGTTCATGACGGTCACGCCAAAGGGCTGCATCGCCCAATCGGTCAGCACCGGTAGCAGCAGCACGAGAATGGCGCCGTAATTGATCGCGAGCAGCGTGTGGTTGATGCGCTCGCTCGGCGGCAGTTTCCGGCTCAGATCCTCCTCGACGAAATCCATCAGCGTGATGACGATCTCGGCGACCAGCACCGCGACGATCAGCAGCGCCAGCAATCCATAAACCTCGAGCCAGCCGAGCACGAGGAACAGCAAGGCATAGAGCATGTTGCGGATGCCATGCAGCTTGAGTTCGAAACGCTGCGACACCCGCCAGGCCAGGCGCTCGGTGAATTCGTGGTGATAGAAGGTGTCGAACACGCCCATCACGATCTGGATGGCGATGAGCGTCCACAATAGCGGCGTCATGATACGGCCTCCCTGAAGGTGGCGGACTGGTGGATCAGCGCGCCGTAACGAGGATGAATGACATCGAGGGTGAAGCGGAATGCGCCGTTGCCGAGGTCGCGGTGCGTCACCGTGAGATCGCCCGGGGTAAGCCAGCGCGGCAACGGGATCCACAGGCGTCCGAGCTGGAGCCCATAACCGGCACTGCGGAAGGTCAGCGTCTGGTCCTCGACCGCGGTGCGGAGCGCCATCGAGACGCCGAAGCCGACATATTCCTCGAGCCCCGTCGGACCGGCAAAACGCTTGGCGGAATGGATCACGTGCGGAAAGCCGCGCTTGCGCGCGCAGATGCGGGTCCAGGTCTGACCGCCGGTCGTGCCGTCCTCGGTCACGGTGACGATCATGGGAACACCGGTGTCGCGGCCGGTCGGCAGCGGCCCGCCGATCAGGCGCGCAGCCTGGGCGAGCCACCAGCCGATGTCGCTGAAGCAGACCTCGTCGACCACGCCGACATAGACGACGCTCTCGCCGTCCGCGACGCGTTTGGAGAAACGCCGCCACGTCGCCAGCGGCAGCCGGCCCCAATCCTCGTCCGACAGCAGCGCGCGGAAGCGGCGGTCGTCTAGCAGTTTGGTGTGAGCGGAGGTCGATGCGTTGGAGCCTGATAATCGAGCCGACGTCATCGCACCCTCCTCAGCGCTATTTGGCCTTGCCCAGCGGCAGCAGGCTGACGATCTTCTCGCCAAGCCGCATCAAGGCGACCAGCCGGGGCCGCGGCACCTTCAGCATCTGCATGAACCAGTGATCGGCGAGCTCAGTGAAGGCGAGCATCTCCTTCAGCCGCTTGCTCGCGACCGGATTGATGGTCGGATCGCCGGCGGCATCGGACACGCACGCCCTGAGCGCCGCGATCGCCGGATCGAGCTCCCGCTCCTTGCGCCGCGCCGCTATTCTGGCGGCGACCTCCCAGATGTCGGTCTCGGCCTCGTAATGGTCGCGGCGGTCACCGAGGATCGGCACGCGCCGGATCAGGTTCCAGGCGAGCAGCTCCTTGAGCGAGTTGGAGACGTTCGAGCGCGCCATGCCGAGCGTGCCGGCGATGTCCTCGGCGGTCATCGGCGCCTCGGCAAGATAGAGCAGCCCGTGAATCTGGCTGACCGAGCGATTGACGCCCCACTCGTCCCCCATGTCGCCCCAATGCAGGATGAAGCGCTCAACGGCGGTGGGAAGTTTCTTCTTTCCGGTCATTTCTGTCATGACAGAAATATCTGACGATCATGTCCCCTTGTCAAGCGAGTTTCATCCCGTATACGGGTGCGGGATATCTGCCTAAAAATGTCCCAACTTCAGGGAACCATCCGCCTCCTGTGGCGTTTGCTCCCGTCGAGGCAGGGTCCCGGAATGATCGGAAAGTTCAGTCAACAGCGAGACTTGTTCGAGAGCGAGCGCAGTTTCCGGCTGTTGGTTGAGGGAGTTGCGGACTACGCCCTCTACATGCTCGATCCCAGAGGGATCATCACCAGCTGGAATATCGGCGGCGAGCGCATCAAAGGCTATTCGCCCGGGGAGATCCTCGGCCAGCATTTCTCCCGCTTCTACACCGAGACTGACCGTGCCAACGGCAAGCCGGCCCGCGCGCTCGGCATCGCGCGGGAAAAGGGCCGCTATGAGGAGGAAGGCTGGCGCGTCCGCAAGGACGGCACCTTCTTCTGGGCAAGCGTCGTGATCGACCCGATCTACGAGGACGGCGAGCTGGTCGGTTTCGCCAAGATCACGCGCGACATCACAGAACGCCGCAATACGCAGCTCAAGCTCGAGGCGATGCAGAAGCAGCTCGCCGAGTCCCAGAAGTTCGATGCGCTGGGGCAGCTCACCGGCGGGGTCGCGCACGACTTCAACAATCTCCTGATGATCATCAGCGGCAGCCTGCACATGCTGAAGCGGGGCCCCGACGACGCGGCCAAGGTTCAGCGCGCGATCTCGGCGATCGAGACCGCCACCAAGCGCGGCGCGGCGCTGACCAACCAGCTCCTCACCTTCGCGCGGCGGCAGAGCGTCAATCCGCAGGCGATCGATTTCGCCGAACGCATCGCGGCGATCCGCGAGGTGCTCGATGCCGGCGTCGGCAGTTCCGTACGCCTGGCCTTCGACATCGGCCCCGACGTCTGGCCGGTCAAGACCGACGCCTCCGAGCTCGAGACCGCGCTGCTCAACCTCGTCATCAATGCCCGCGACGCGATGCCCGACGGCGGCACGGTGACGATCGGCGCGCACAATGTCGTGCTGGACGAGGTGCCGCTTGCCGGCGACTTCGTAGCAATCGACGTCACCGATACCGGGCTCGGCATTCCCTCCGACGTTCTCGACAAGATCTTCGAGCCGTTCTTCACCACCAAGCCGATCGGAAAGGGCACCGGCCTCGGCCTTTCCCAGGTGCACGGCTTCGCCCATCAGGCCGGCGGCACCGTGAAGGTCGCAAGCGAGCTCGGCAAGGGCACGACGTTCACCATCCTGCTGCCGCGCGGAGAAGACACGCCGTCGCGAGAAGCGGCTGAAGGACCATCCTTCCAAGGCAGCGGCACGGTGCTGCTGGTCGAGGACAATCCCGACGTTGCGCTCGTCAGCATCGGTCTTCTGGAGCAGCTGGGCTACCACGTCCGCCGGGTCGCCGATGCAGAAGCCGCCTTGCGCGAGATCGAGAATAGCGGCGTCGACTTCGTGTTCTCGGACATCGTCATGCCCGGCAAGATGGACGGGCTCAGCCTCGCCCATCGCCTGCGTCAGATCCGTCCTGGCCTGCCGATCCTGCTCGCCACCGGCTACAGTGACGTCGCCGCCGGCGTGCGCGGCGATTTCCCGATCCTGCGCAAGCCGTACGAAATCCACGAGCTGAGCGAAGCGATCGCCAAGCTGCCGCGGTGAGGTTCTCGAGAGGTGAACACTTCGTAGGGTGGGCAAAGCGAAGCGTGCCCACCATCTCACGACGATCGCGAAAGTCGTGGTGGGCACGGCGCAAGAGCGCCTCTGCCCACCCTACGAGACCAACTTAGCCGCTCGGCATTTACCTTTCCATGCGGCCGGCGCACAGACAGCACCTACACCGTCGGCAACACCGAGAACGCTTCCCCTGCCCTGCGCAGGTTCAGCTCATCCGCGCTCGCGGTCTCGCTCGTCACGCTGTCCACGCGCGAGGATGGCGGGCCGTGGCGGCACAGCGCGACCATGTCGGCGACGTGCTTTGGCGCTCCCGCGAACAGCGCTTCGACGTAGCCGTCGCGGCGGTTGCGGACCCAGCCTTCGAGGCCGCTCGCAGTTGCCTGGTACTCGACCCAGGCCCGGTAGCCGACGCCCTGGACGCGGCCGCGGATCGTCACCTGGAGGATCGCCCGGCTCATTTTTTCAGCCCGAGAAAGTCGGCGCTGCGCGCCTTGACGTCGGCCTCGCGCATGACGCGGTTGGTCAGGTCGGATGATGCCAGACCTCTCAGCGCCTTCGGCGCCGCGCCCTCGCGCAGCGCCTTCTGCGTTTCATACACGGCTTGCGTCGCAGCCGCGATCGGCGCGTGGCCCTGAAGCGCGATACGCACGCGCTGACTGGCGAGATAGTCGAGCGCGCTCAGTTCCTCCGGCGCACCGCCAAGCACGATCGGCAGGCGCGTGGCGGCTGCGACGGCCTCGAGCTCCGCGCGCGACTTGATGCCGGTGAAGAACAGCGCATCGACCCCGGTCGCCTCATAGGCCTGCGCACGGCGGATCGCGTCCTCGATCGAGGTGATCGAGGCTGCTCCCGTGCGGCCCATGATGACCAGCGAAGGATCGCTGCGGCCATCGAGCGCCGCCTTCATCTTGCCGACGCCTTCCTCGAGCGAGATCAGCTGCGTCTTCGCCTCGCCGAAGGCGGCCGGCAGCAGCGTGTCCTCGATGGTGAGGCCGGCGGCGCCAGCGGTCTCCAGCTCCTGCACCGTGCGGCGAACATTGAGCGCATTGCCATAGCCGTGATCGGCATCGACCAGCACCGGCAGGCTAGCTGCGCGCGACATCCGCCGCATCTGCTCGGCAAGCTCGGTGAGGGTGATCAGCGTGACGTCAGGATCGCCGAGCACCGCGAGCGAGGCGACCGAACCGCCGAACATGCCGAGCGGAAAGCCGAGGTCCTCGGCGATGCGGATCGAGATCGCGTCATAGACCGAGCCGGGATGGATGCAGGCCGAGCCCGACAGGATGAGGCGCAGTTTCTCGCGGCGGGAACGAAAGGCCATGGGTGCCTCACTCTCAATTCCTCATCCTGAGGAGCGCGCTCTTGCGCGCATCTCGAAGGATGCAGGCCCGGCTGTGGCCTCGCCCTTCGAGACGCCGCGCAAGCGCGGCTCCTCAGGGTGAGGGTCGACTGTCGTACTCCGGAGCGCCTTACGCAAACTCCAGGATCAGCGCGTCCACCGCCAGCGTCGCACCGGCGCTGGCGTGAACCTTCTTCACGGTGCCGTCCTGCTCGGCGCGCAGCACGTTCTGCATCTTCATGGCTTCGACCACCGCGAGCGTCTCGCCGGCCTTGACCTCCTGCCCCTCGGTCACCGCGATCGAGACGATGAGCCCGGGCATCGGGCACAGCAGCTTCTTGCCGGTGTCGGAGGCCGTCGTCACCGGCATCAGCCGCGCCGAGGTCGCTTCCGTCTCGGTCCAGACATAGACGGGGACCTCGACGCCCTGATGCGCGAGGCGGATGCCGTTCGGGATCGGCCGCGCCTGCACCGCGACGAAGTGGCCGTCGATGCTGCCCTGCCAGACCGGATCGCCCGGCTTCCACGGCGAGGCCAGCAGATGCGAATTGCCGGCCTTGCCCTCGGCGTCGATGAAGCGCACCGCGATCGCCTCGCCTTCGCGTCCGACCTCGAGCTGGATCTCCTGGCGGTCGAGCCAGACCGCGCGGCGCCGCTCGCGCTGCACGACGCGGCCGCCCATCTGCCCCGAGATCTGGCGCTTGCGCTCCCCTAACACGTGATCGATGGCGGCGCCGACCGCGGCGATCCGCCGGGCAACCTCGCCATCGGGCACGCGCACCGCAAAGCCCTTGGGGAATTCCTCGGCGATGAAGCCGGTCGAGAGCCGCCCCTCGCGCCAGCGCGGATGATGCATCAGCGCGGACAGGAACGGGATGTTGTGCCTGATGCCGTCGACATAGAACGAGTCGAGCGCGGTCGCCTGCGCCTCGATCGCGGCCGCGCGCGAGGGCGCATGGGTGACGAGCTTGGCGATCATCGGATCGTAATGGATCGAGATCTCGCCGCCCTCCTGGACGCCGGTATCGTTGCGGATGGTGATGCCGTCCTTGCTGGCTTCCGCCGGCGGACGATACTTCACGAGCCGCCCGATCGAGGGCAGGAAGTTGCGGAACGGGTCTTCGGCGTAGAGGCGCGATTCCACCGCCCAGCCCGTCAGCGTGACGTCCTTCTGCGCGATGGCGAGCTTCTCGCCGGCGGCAACGCGGATCATCTGCTCGACGAGGTCGATGCCGGTGACGAGCTCGGTGACGGGATGCTCGACCTGGAGGCGCGTGTTCATCTCCAGGAAGTAGAAGCTCTTGTCCTGCCCCGCGACGAACTCGACGGTGCCGGCGGAGTCGTAATTCACGGCCTTGGCCAGCGCGACGGCCTGCTCGCCCATCTTGCGGCGCGTGGCCTCGTCGAGCAGCGGCGACGGCGCCTCCTCGATGACCTTCTGGTTGCGGCGCTGGATCGAGCACTCGCGCTCGCCGAGATAGACGACATTGCCGTGCTTGTCGCCCAGCACCTGGATCTCGATGTGGCGGGGATCGACGATGAACTTTTCGACGAAGACGCGGTCATCGCCGAACGAGGCCTTGGCCTCGGCCTTGGCGAGGTTGAAACCTTCCGCAACCTCGGAGGTCGAATGCGCGATGCGCATGCCCTTGCCGCCGCCGCCGGCGGACGCCTTGATCATCACGGGATAGCCGATCTCGTCGGCGATCCTGACCGCGTGCTTGTCGTCCTCGATGACGCCGAGATAGCCGGGCACGGTCGAGACCTTGGCCTTGGCGGCCGCCTTCTTCGACTCGATCTTGTCGCCCATCGCCGCGATCGCGCCCGGGTTCGGGCCGATGAAGACGATGCCTGCGGCCTCCAGCGCGCGCGGAAACGCCTCGCGCTCGGACAGGAAGCCGTAACCGGGATGCACGGCCTCGGCGCCCGTCTTGCGGCAGGCCTCGACGATCTTCTCGATCACCAGATAGCTCTCGGCTGCCGCCGGCGGGCCGATCAGCACGGCCTCGTCGGCCATCTCGACATGGAGGGCGTCGCGGTCGGCCTCGGAATAGACGGCAACCGTCTCGATTCCCATCTTGCGGGCAGTCTTGATGACCCGGCAGGCGATTTCGCCGCGATTGGCGATCAGAATGCGTTTGAACATGCTTTTCTTGAGTCTCGACCTTGGGCGGGACCCTTCCCTGGCCGTTGGGGCCTATGGGACGGGCCGTGTGGCTCCCGTGGTACATCAAAATCGGCCGGAGGCAACGGTCTAAATCCGGGCCATCTGGCGTACCAGCGCAAGACCGAAACCGGGCTGACAAGCCGTCGGACGACCTACGGCTTGCCGGGCCTCGACGCGGACCTGGCGACGTCCCGGAGCAGGCCATGAACAAAGCCCAGCTTGCCGACCACGGCGGGCGACAGAATGAAGGGATAGAGGTCGCGCAGGCCCATGGCGCGGTTGACGCTGTTCATGGCGAAGGTGAAGGGCAGCCATGCGTTGACCAGCGCCTCGACGTCCCTCGCCTCATAGGGGTTGAAGCGGATACGCGCCGTCAACTCCCCGTCGCGGTCGACCTTGGGACGCACCTCCATGCCGAACTCGGCGGCCATCTCCAGGGTGTCGACGATGTGAAGATAATGCGCCCAGGTCTCGGCGAAATCTTCCCAGGGGTGCATCGTGGCATAGGCCGAGACATAGTTCTGCTGCCAGTCCGGCGGCGCGCCTTCGGCATAGTGACGCTGCAGGGCCTGGCCGTAATCGGTGGAATCGTCACCGAATACCGCGCGGCATTCCTCGAGCTTGCCGCCGCCCTGCACCAGCACGTCCCAGAAATAGTGCCCGACTTCGTGCCGGAAATGCCCGAGCAGCGTACGATAGGGTTCTCCCATCTCGAGCCTGCGGCGCTCGCGCTCGATGTCGTCGGTCTCGGTGAGCGCGATCGTGATCAGGCCGTTGTCGTGGCCGGTCATGACCCTCTCTGCGCTGTTCGGATCGTCGGCGAGGAAATTGAAGATCAGGCCATGCTCGGGATCGTCTTGCCGGGCCTGGAGCGGCAGCTTCCAGCGGATCAGGGAATAGAACAGGCGGTGTTTCGCCACCTCCAGCTCGCGCCAGCCGGCAAGCTGGCGGGGGTCGGACAAATCCGGCACGATGCCGTTGTGGCGGCATGCGCGGCAATAGCCGTTGCCCTCGCCTGGATCCGTCAGCCAGTTGCAGGCATCGTACTCGGCATTCCGGCACAGCATCCGGCTTTCGCCCTTGTCGGCCAGGATCCGCCAGGCCTCTCCGTCGGGCTCGATCGCCGACATCGTCTCCTCCTCCGGCAGGAAGGCGACCCGATGGCCGCAGCGTTCGCAGGCACGGTTCTCGAAATAGAGAACGTTGCCGCAGGCCTGGCAGACAAAGAGCTTCAAGATTTATCCTCTTCGGAAAGGGAGCCTTATCAAAGACATTCGCGACGCCTCGCGAAGACGCGTCCGCCGGCCGATCGTTCCAGTCTCCGGAACAAATTGCCAGACCCGGCGTTCGTTCATGCGCACCGCCATCCGTTTAATGGCGCCTTTCCCAGCCTTATTCCTCTAAACAATGGCCATCACGCTCCGTCTGTGTGAATATCGGTCCGGCACGTGCGCTCCCGCATGACAACGGCCGATGCCTTGAACGATCCCTTGCCCGAGACCATCGCCGCCGAAAGGCTGCGCCAACACCTCGAAGACGTCGCGCGCGAGCGCGACAACGCCTATCGCGCGCTCCAGGAGCGCGAGGCCGAACTGGCGCGCATCCAGCGCATCGGCAAGGTCGGCGGCGTCGAGGTCGATTTTCGCGAAGGCTTCAAGAACCGGCGCTCGCCCGAATACCTCATGATCCACGGCCTGCCGCCGGAGGCGGCGGAGGAGTCGCACGAGGACTGGGTCAATCGCATCCATCCCGAGGACCGCGACGCCACCGTCAAGCACTTCGTCGATGCACTCGCCGGTACGAGCGAAGACTACACCGCCGAATACCGCATCGTCCGTCCCAATGACGGTGAGACCCGCTGGATCCGGGTCGTCGCCAAGATCGAGCGCGACAAGGACGGCCGCGCCATCCGGCTCGTCGGCGCCCATATCGACATCACCGACCAGATGCTCGCGCGCGAGACCCTGCGGGAGAGCGAGGAGCGCTTCCGGCTGATCGCCGACAGCGCGCCGGTGCCGATCTGGGTGACCAAGCTCGATCGCAAGCGCTCCTTCGCCAACCAGGCCTATGTCGATTTCGTCGGCCTGCCCTACGATGAGGCCATCGACTTCGACTGGCGCAAGGTGCTGCACCCCGACGACCTGCCGCACGTGCTGCAGCAATCGGTCCAGGGTGAAGCGTCGCTCAAGCCCTTCGTGCTGGAAGCGCGTTACAAGAACGCCAGCGGCGAATGGCGCTGGCTGCGCTCGGAATCGCAGCCGCGCTGGGACCCGACCGGCAAGCACATCGGCTTCATCGGCGTCGCCCACGACATCACCGTCGCCAAGCAGGCCGAGATCGAGCTGCGGCAGCTCAACGAGACGCTGGAAGAGCGCATCGCCGAGCGCACGGCCCAGCTCGAATCCAACGAGGCGCGGCTGCGCGCGATCCTGGAGACCAGCAACCAGTATCAAGGCCTGGTCAATCTCAGGGGCGAGCTGCTTTACGCCAACAACACCGCACTCGATGGCATCGGGGCGAGCTCGTCGGATGTGATCGGAAAGCCGTTGTGGGAGACGCCCTGGTTCAGCGCGACGGAGGGCATGAGCGCGCAGGTGCGCGAGGCCTTCCACACCGTGCTCAAGGGCGAAGCCGTGCGGCTGGAGATGCGGCTGCGCCTTCCCATCGGCGAGCGCGATTTCGACTTCGGCATGCGCCCCGTGCTCGACCGCCACGGCGACATCACCGGCGCCGTCCCTGAAGCCGTCGACATCACCGAACGCCGGCGCGGCGAGGAAGCCCTGCGGCAATCGCAGAAGATGGAGGCGATCGGCCAGCTCACCGGCGGCGTCGCCCACGACTTCAACAATCTCCTCACCATCATCCGCTCGGCCACCGACTTCCTGCGCCGCCGCGAGCTGCCGGAAGAGCGCCGCCGCCGCTATGTCGATGCCATCTCCGAGACCGTCGAGCGCGCCTCCAAATTGACCGCCCAGCTTCTGGCGTTCGCGCGCCGGCAGCCGCTGAAGCCGCAGATCTTCAACGTCGGCAGCCAGGTCGAGGGCGTCGCGCAGCTGGTCCGACCGCTGGTCGGCGGCCGTATCGACATCGCGGTGGAGATTCACGATGCCGACTGCTTTACCGTCGCCGACATCGCCCAGTTCGAGGCCGCTCTGATCAACCTCGCCATCAACGCCCGAGATGCCATGAACGGCGAAGGTCGCCTGATCATCGCCGTGCGCAAGGTCTCCGGGATTCCCAGCCTGCGCGCGCAATCGGCGCGCGGCGGCGACTACGTCGCCATCTCCGTCAGCGACACCGGCAGCGGCATCGCGCCGGAACATCTCGACTCGATCTTCGAGCCGTTCTTCACCACCAAGGAGGTCGGCAAGGGCACCGGCCTCGGCCTCAGCCAGGCTTTTGGTTTCGCCAAGCAGTCCGAGGGCGACGTCGCGGTGACGAGCACCCAGGGCAAAGGCGCGACCTTCACCATCTATCTGCCGCAGGCACAAAGCCCCGCGACCGACAAGGAAGCCGCGGCACTGACCCATGAGGCCGCGACCACCGGGCGCGGCTATCGCGTGCTCGTGGTCGAGGACGACGACGAAGTCGGCCGCTTCTCCACCGAGCTTCTGGAAGATCTCGGCTACGTCGTTCGCCGCGTCGCCAACGCCAACGCCGCGCTGGCGATCCTCGGCGAGAACGAATTTGCCGTCGACCTCGTGTTCTCCGACGTCATCATGCCCGGCATGAACGGCGTCGAGCTCGCCGGCATCATCCGCGAGCGCTATCCGGGCCTGCCCGTGGTGCTCACCTCCGGCTACAGCAACGTGCTCGCAGAAAACGCCCATCGCGGTTTCGAATTGATCCAGAAGCCGTATTCGGTGGAATCGCTGTCGCGCATTCTGCGCAAGGCGATCACGGAGAAGCTGTCGGTGGCAAGGTAAAAGTGAATTGCGCGGGACGCTGTCGCAAGCTCCGTCATTGCGAGTGTAGCGCAGCAATCCAGACTGCCTTCGCGGGGAGACTCGGGATTGCTTCGTCGCTCCGCTCCTCGCAATGACGGAGCTCTTGCGCCGTTCCAACTCGCGGTTGTGAGGTCTTGAGGCGGGAACAAAGCTATCGTGAGATCGGTTTTTGCCGAAGCGATTCCCAGCCTCGATCGAGTGGCCGATGCCCAGCGAAAATCCCGATCAGGACAGGCGCGCCGGCCGCGCACTGGACGCGGCCAATTTCTTCCTCGCCGATGTTCGCGACGGGCTCGGGCCCTATCTCGCCGTCTATCTGCTCACCGAGCAACACTGGAATGAGGCGCGCATCGGCCTCGTGATGTCGATTGCGACCATCGCCGGAATCGTGGCGCAGACACCGGCCGGTGCGCTGGTGGACGCCACGCGGGCAAAACGGCTCGCGATGATGATCGCCGCCATTCTGGTGACCCTGGCCTCGCTCTCGCTGCCGCTGTTTCCGGGCTTTCTCCCTGTCGCGATCTCGCAAGGGGCCGCCCAGGCCGCCGCGGTGATCTTCCCGCCGGCGATCGCCGCCATCTCGCTCGGCATCTTCGGCCATGCCGCCTTCACCCGGCGGATCGGCCGTAACGAGACCTTCAATCACGCCGGCAACGCCGTGGCGGCGGGGCTGGCCGGTCTGTCCGCCTATTGGTTCGGACCGACCGTCGTGTTCTACCTGCTCGGCGCGATGGCAATCGCGAGTCTCGTCAGCATCCTGGCGATCCCCGAACGGGCCATCGATCACGATCTCGCGCGCGGTCTGCACGACGCTGATACCAACGGCGCAGCCGAGCGGCCTTCGGGCCTTTCCGTGCTGCTGACCTGTCGTCCCCTGCTCGTCTTCGCGATCTGCGTGGTGCTGTTTCACCTGTCCAATGCGGCCATGCTGCCGCTGGTCGGACAAAAACTCGCGCTGCAGGACAAGAACATGGGCACCAGCCTGATGTCGGCCTGCATCGTCGCGGCGCAAATGGTGATGGTGGCGTTTGCAATGCTGGTCGGCGCCCGGGCCGATCGCTGGGGCCACAAGCGCTTCTTCCTCGCCGCGCTGCTTATCCTGCCGATCCGCGGCGCCCTCTACACGCTCTCCGACAATCCGTTCTGGCTGGTCGCCGTGCAGTTGCTGGACGGCGTCGGCGCGGGCATCTTCGGCGCGATCTTTCCCGTCATCGTCGCCGACCTCATGCGCAACACCGGCCGATTCAACGTCGCGCAGGGCGCCGTCATCACCGCCCAGAGCATCGGCGCTGCGCTGTCGACGACGCTGGCCGGCTTCGTCGTGGTCGGCGCGGGCTACAGCGCAGCGTTCATCACCCTCGGCATCGTCGCCGCGATCGGCGCCGTCATCTGCATGCTCGCGCTGCCCGAGACACGACATGGCGGCCCACGCCCACGGGGGGAGACAGCGGTGCCGGCATCCGCTATCGCTGCGGAATGAACTCATTTCACGTCAAGGATTGACCGTGCCGTCTGACGCCATCTGGGCCTGGAGCATCATCGTCGTCGCGACAGCAGGCGTCATCATCCGCCCCTTTCGCCTGCCCGAGGCGGTCTGGGCGGTGATCGGCGCGAGCGCCCTGGTGCTATCAGGCCTGCTGCCGTGGCAGGACGCGCTTGCCGGCATCGAAAAAGGCCTCGACGTCTATCTCTTCCTGATCGGCATGATGCTGATCGCCGAGCTCGCGCGCCTCGAGGGCCTGTTCGACTACCTCGCCGCGCTCGCGGTCGAATACGCGGCCGGCTCGCCGCAGCGGCTGTTCCTGCTGATCTATCTCGTCGGCACGCTCGTCACGGTGCTGCTCTCCAACGATGCCACCGCGATCGTGCTGACGCCCGCCGTCTATGCCGCGACGCGCGCGGCCGGCGCCAAGCCACTGCCCTATCTCTTCGTCTGTGCCTTCATCGCCAATGCCGCGAGCTTCGTGCTGCCGATCTCCAATCCCGCCAATCTCGTCGTCTTCGGCGCGCGCATGCCGCACCTGACGGAATGGCTGCGTATGTTCGCCCTGCCATCAGTGGCGTCGATCCTGCTGACCTACATCGTGCTGCGCCTGACCCAGCACCGGGGCCTGAAGGAGGAGACGATTGCGCGCCGCGTGCCGCATCCAAAACTCGGCCGCGGCGGCAAGCTGACGGCGATCGGCATCGTCGCGATCGGCGCCGTGCTGATCACGGCGTCTGCACTGGACAAGCAACTGGGCCTGCCGACCTTCATCTGCGGCGGCGTGACGGCCGCGATCGTGCTGCTGCTCAGCCGGCAATCGCCATTGCCCGTGCTGCGCGGCGTGTCCTGGAGCGTGCTGCCGCTCGTGGGCGGGCTCTTCGTCATGGTGGAGGCGCTGATCAAGACCGGCGTGATCGCGCAGCTCAGCGCTCTGCTGCACCAGGCGGTGGCGCAATCGGTCCCTAAGGCGGCCTGGAGCGTCGGCATTGCCACCGCGCTCGCCGACAATATCGCCAACAACCTTCCGGTCGGCCTCGTCGCCGGCTCGGTTGCCGCCAGCGACCATCTGCCCGCCCCAGTCGTCAGCGCCATCCTGATCGGCGTCGACCTCGGCCCCAATCTGTCGGTGACGGGGTCGCTCGCCACCATCCTCTGGCTGGTCGCGCTCAGGCGGGAGAAGATCGAGGTCGGCGCCTGGCCGTTCCTCAAGCTTGGCCTGCTGGTGACGCCGCCCGCCTTGATCGCGGCGCTGGCAGCGGCGATCAGGTAACGCAGGCCTCGGCCCTCGAAATTCAGTGGAAGCTATTTGCGGTGCGTCAATGCCGGCGGCGACGCTGCGGCTAGAATTCCATTGTCGCGCCAATCAGACGAATATGACGCGGCAAGGAAGGTTCATCATGCAGATCCAATCGAAGGCATTGCCGCAGAGCTCCTTTCTGCGTCGTGCGATTCGGAGCCTCACTGCAGCGGGCGAGAGCAGCGCGGAGACGGCCCATCCGCTGCTGGTCGTCTCCACAGTGGCGTTGTTCACCATCTTCATCATCGTGGAGGTCGACCTCCACTCCGCCCAGCTTCAGGCGCTCGGCCTGCTCGGCCACGGGATGGGAATCGATCCGGTCTTCCTGAGCCCGTAGTTGCCGGCCGAAGCGATCCGAAATCAGTCCCGATCGCGGCGGCGACGCCGCGACCGGGTGGCGCCTCGTCAGTCGTTCTCGTAGCCGTAGACTTCCGGCAGGATGAAGATCGCGGCGAGCAATCCGATCAGCGGGAAGATCGCGACCATCAGCGTGGCATTCGCCTGCCCGATCGCGGCGAACACCGTCGGGAACAGGAAAATCGCCAGGAACGACGGCAGCTTCACGAACATGTAGGCGAAGCCGCTGGCGGTGCCGCGATATTTCGGCTTGGCGACCATGGTCGGGATCGTCATGCAGTTCGACGCGTCCCAATAATGGCCCCACAGCATCGCGGCGGCTGCGAACGGCAGCAGGATCTTGTTGTCGGTGTAGAGCGCGAAGGCCGCGACCAATAGCGAGGCGAACACGATCGAGAAGCCGGCGATCGCGATGCCGCGGTGTCCGATCTTCGGCGTCAGCAGCGGCCCGACCCAGCCGGACAGAGCGGCGAAGGAAAACAGCGCCATCGTCACCAGGTTGATGCCGAGCACGCTCGACACGCCGACCATCACGAACAGCACCGGCAAATAGAACGCGAAGGTCGAGAACTCGCTCGCCTGGGTGAAACAGGCGATCCAGCCGTAGACCGTGGCGCGCCAGCGGATCGGATCCTTCTTGAGGTCGGCGAGGAACGCACGCGTGCTGGTCTTCGGAACAACCACATCCTGATCCGGCAGCATGTCGAGATTGTCGTTGAACATCTCGCGCGCGACCCGCTTGGCCTCGCGATAGCGCCCCTTCTGCACCAGCCACACCGCCGTCTCCGGCACGTCGTGGCGCATCAGAAGGATGATCAGCGCCGGCACCGCGCCGAGGCCGAGCGTCACGCGCCACAGCATCTCGTGCTGCATGTCGATCAAGAGGAAGATCACGATGACGCCGATCGTCAGCACCTCGCCGACCGCGAACATGAACTGCCAGCGGTTGCCCATGACCTCGCGCTCGCCCTTGGCCATGGATTCCATGATGTAGGTGTAGCCGGTGGAGATGTCCGAGCCGAGCGGGATGCCGAGCAGGAAACGGATCACGATGAGCCAGGTGACGTCAGGCACGAAGGCCTGCGCCAGCGCCAGCACGATGAACATCACCATCGTCACCAGGAACATGACGCGGCGGCCGATCTTGTCGGACAGCCAGCCACCCAGCAGCGCGCCGATCAGGGCCCCGCCCTGCGTGCCCGCCGCGGCAAGGCCCAGCATCAGCGCCGTGGGATTGTACTGCTCCTTGATGAAGATCAGCACGAAGGCGATCGAATAGAGGTCCCAGGCTTCGACCAGGATCGAGGCCATCATCAGCCAGCCAACCTTGTTGCCCTTGGGACTGTAGTTCGTGATGAGGTAGCGGACCGCGGCTTCGTTCGCGGTCGGTTGTGGCATCACCATCGTTGTCATGCTTGGTCCTCTTTTCAAAACTCGCTACGTGCCGAGCAGCGGCTCGATGCTGCAATCGAGCAGGCGCGGGTCGATCCCCGCTTCCATGCCCGTGAATATCTCGCCCATGTAGTCGATCAGCCCATCGCTCGCCTTCACAGCGTCGTCGACGCGGCGGCTGGCCACCGCGGCGAGAATGGCGAGATGACGATCGATCGTGCCCGACAGATCGGCCTGCCCCGGCATGAAGCGGTGGTGGATGTAGCCGATGCGCCGGTACAGCGTGTGCAGCGGCCGCAGCGTGTGCACCAGGAACGGCTCGTCGGCGGCTTCCAGCACCAGCGCGTCGATGCGGCGGTCGATGTGGTTGAATTCGTCGAGGGTGAGGCTGGCGCGGCGCTCGCGCAGGAGACGTTCGATGTGCAGCGCCTGATTGCGATGCGAGAGGCTGGCGCGATCGGCCGCAAGGCGGATCACGAAACGCTCCATGTCGCGGCGCAAGGCCAGCAGCATGCGTTCGCGCGCAAGATCGATCGGCGCAATGTGCAGTCCGTGGCGCGGACGGATGATGATGAGCGTATCGGCGGAGAGACGATTGACGGCGTGGTGCACCGGCGTGCGTCCGAAGCCGGTGATCTGCTGCAATTCCAGCATGGTCATGAACTGACCGGGCTTGAGCTCGCAATGAACGAGCAGCTCCTCGATCCTTTGATAGGCCAGCTCGAAGAAGTTGAGACGGTTGCGCCGGGAGGGCCTGCTCTCGCCGTCCTCGTCGTTTCTCACCACTTCGAGCGCGCGCTTGCGCCGTGCCATGTTGTCCTCCCTGCCACCCTGCTCGCGCGATCGAGCGGCGGCATATTTGTGACATCCTTAAAACATGTTGTGATATATTACAAGCGGGCGTATGACTGCCCGCCGAGATCGCCGGTTTTGACCGGTATAGATACGAACAACAAGACGGGCGCGAGGCGCCTTATCATGGGAGGACTGTTGCAGTGAAGATCACGTCGATCGAGACCCTGCGCACCGAGGAATTCTCCAACGTCATCTGGGTGCGAATCCACACCGACACCGGCGTGATCGGGCTCGGCGAGACCTTCTATGGCGCGGGCGCGGTCGAGGCGCAGATTCACGATACCTTTGCGGGCCGCCTGCTCGGCCGCAATCCCCTGCACATCGAAGCGATCCACCGCGACATGCTGAACCTGCCGATGGCGCAGTCCTCCACCGGCGTTGAGTATCGCGCGGCCTCCGCGATCGACATCGCGCTGTGGGACCTGTTCGGCAAGGTCTGCAATCAGCCGGTGCACCAGATGCTCGGCGGCCTCTGCCGCGACAAGCAGCGCATCTACAACACCTGCGCCGGCACACAATATGTCCGCTCGACCAACATCAGCCCGGTCTCGAACTGGAATCTCGGCGCCGCCAAGGGCCCCTACGAAGATCTCGACGGCTTCATGCACCGCGCCGATGCGCTGGCCGAAAACCTTTTGGAGAGCGGCATCTCCGCGATGAAGATCTGGCCGTTCGATCCGGCGGCGCAGGAGAATAAGGGTCTCTACATCACGGCAGCCCAGATGAAGCAGGCGATCGAGCCGTTCGAGAAGATCCGCAAAGCGGTCGGCGACAAGATGGAGATCATGGTCGAGCTCCACTCGCTGTGGAACCTGCCGACCGCCAAGCAGATCGCGCGCGCGCTCGAGCCGTACAAGCCGACCTGGTACGAAGACCCGATCCGCATGAACTCGCCGCAGGCGCTGGCCGAATACGCCCGCTCGACCGACGTCTGGGTCTGCGCCAGCGAGACGCTGGGCTCGCGCTTTCCCTACAAGGACATGCTCGACCGCGACGCCATGCATGTGGTCATGGCGGATCTGTGCTGGACCGGCGGTCTCACCGAGGGCCGCAAGATCGCGGCGATGGCCGAGACCTATCATCGGCCCTTCGCGCCGCACGATTGCATCGGCCCGATCGGCTTCATCGCCGCCATCCACATGTCGTTCAGCCAGCCCAACACGCTGATCCAGGAATCGGTGCGCGCCTTCTACAAAGGCTGGTACAATGAGCTCGTCACCACGATGCCCGTGATCAAGGACGGTTTTGTCTATCCGATGGAAGGCCCCGGTCTCGGCGTCGACCTCCTGCCCGCCGTATTCGACCGCTCCGATCTCACCGTGCGTCGCTCCAACGCCTAAGGACTTTCTGACATGAGCACCTCTCTTTTCGATCTCTCCGGCCGCACCGCGCTCGTGACCGGCTCCTCCCGCGGCCTCGGCCGCGCCATCGCCGAGGGCATGGCCAAGGCCGGCGCGAAGATCATCGTCAACGGCGTCGATCCCAAGCGAGTCGAGCAGGCCGTCGCCGAGTTTCGCGCCGCCGGGCATCAGGCCGAAGGCGCAGCCTTCAACGTCACCGACGAGCCCGCCATCGTCGCGGCGTTCAACGACTTCGACAAGAAGAACATCGCGGTCGACATCGTCGTCAACAATGCCGGCATCCAGCACCGCAAGCCGCTGGTGGAGTTCACCACCGACGAATGGCGCAAGGTGATCGAGACCAACCTGACCAGCGCCTTCGTGATCGGCCGCGAGGCGGCCAAGCGCATGATCCCGCGCAAGCACGGCAAGATCATCAATATCGGCTCGCTCGGCAGCGAGCTCGCGCGCCCGACCATCGCGCCCTACACCGCGGCCAAGGGCGGCATCAAGAATCTCACCCGCTCGATGGCGGTGGAATGGGCCCAGCACGGCATCACGGCCAATGCGATCGGTCCCGGCTACATGCTGACCGACATGAACGAGGCGCTGGTCAACAACACCGATTTCAACAACTGGCTGATGGGCCGCATCCCCTCCAAGCGCTGGGGCAAGCCGGACGAGCTGGTCGGTGCCGCGATCTTCCTGGCGTCGGACGCCTCGACCTACGTCAACGGCCAGATCATCTATGTCGATGGCGGCATGATCGCCGCGATGTGATCCGCGAACCAGGAGCAAGCCATGCGCGCCGTCGTCATCCACGCCCCGAAAGATCTGCGGATCGACAACTATCCCGATCCGGCGCCCGGCCCGGGCGAAGTCCGCGTCAAGATCGCCAATGGCGGCATCTGCGGCTCCGACCTGCACTATTACCATCACGGCGGCTTCGGCGTCGTCCGCATCCAGCAACCGATGGCGCTAGGGCACGAGATCGCCGGCGTGGTCGCGGCCGTCGGTGACGGCGTCACCAGCGTGAAAACAGGCACGCGCGTTGCGGTCAATCCGAGCAGACCGTGCGGCCAGTGCCTGCATTGCCAGGAAGGCATGCGCAACCAATGCCTCGACATGCGCTTCCTCGGCAGCGCGATGCGCTTTCCTCACGTGCAAGGCGGCTTTCGCGAGTTCATCACGGTCGATGCCACGCAAGCGGTGCCGATCGCCGACAAGCTCTCGCTGGCGGAAGCTGCGGTCGCCGAACCGCTCGCGGTGTGCCTGCATGCCGGCAAGCAGGCCGGCCCCCTGCTCGGCAAGCGCGTGCTGATCACGGGCTGCGGCCCGATCGGCGCGCTGATGATTTTGGTCTCGCGCTTCGGCGGCGCGTCCGAGATCGTGGTGACCGACGTGGCCGAGGCGCCGCTCGCGGTCGCGAGAAAACTCGGCGCCACGCACGCCATCAACGTTGCGGCGAATGCCACGGCGCTCGATCCCTGGCGCGCCGGCAAGGGCGTGTTCGACACGCTGTTCGAAGCCTCCGGCAATCAGGCGGCGCTGCGCACCGCGCTCGACATGCTCCGCCCAGGTGCGACGCTGGTGCAGCTCGGCCTCGGCGGCGAGATGACGCTGCCGATCAACTCGATCGTCGCCAAGGAATTGCAGCTCCGCGGCACCTTCCGCTTCGATCCCGAGTTCGAGCTGGCGGTGCGGCTGATGGGCGAAGGCCTGATCGACGTGAAGCCGCTGATCACGGCCACCATGCCGTTCGAGAACGCGGTCGCCGCCTTCGAGCTTGCCAGCGACCGCTCACAGTCGATGAAGGTGCAGCTTACTTTCTAATTGCGTCGGCGGCCTGCTGGCTCTCGATCAGCCGATCGCTGACCAGCCGCACGGCGCCCCGTTTCCACGAATAATCGGCGCCGAGGCGCAGGCCGCTGTCGCCGCGCGCCAGCACCGCGCCGGTGCGGGCGTCGCGCAGCTGGAATCCGAGCGTGTATTCGGTACGGCTGACCCGCCGCACCACGCCGATCAGCGATTGATCCGCGCCGAGCTCCTTCGCGATCGCGGCCTCGCAGCCGCCGCAGTCGCGTAAAGCGCGCGCCTTCGCCGCCTCGCCGCTCGCGCTGCCGATTTCGACGATGCGGTAGCGGCCGGACTGGCCGAGCACGTCACGCACGCCGCCGGTGGTCTCGGCGAGGTACGACGCGTCTGAACCGGCCAAGGTGCTCCCAGATGCGGCCGTCATGTCCTCGAGCTCGAAATCGAACACGGCGAGCGCGACCGGCGCGGGCGTGCCGAGCGCCGCGATGACCTCGCGGGCGAGGAACGCCTCGGCACGGTCCCAGGCTTCGTCGTTGTCGCCGCGGAACGTGTAGAGCTTCTCGAACAGGACCTTCTTGGCCGCGGTATCGATCACGGCGACCCGCGCCCATTGCACCAGCGTGCTCGTCTTCTGGACGCCGCCGACGACCTTGAATTTTGCATCGGCTTGCCCGGCGGGCGTGAGCTGATAGCGCTTGTCCGCCCCGACATCCCGTCGCAGCGCGACCATGAACGCGCCCAGCCGCTTCTCGTGGACGGCGGTCTGGTCGACCGGCTCGCCGGACGTATCCAGATACTGGAAATCCTCGATCGACACGCCGGCCGGTGCCGCGGCGGCCGCCTCGGTGCCCGCGCCGGCAGGCCGGACACCCACGAGGACAGCAAGGAGAAAAGCAGGGAGGATCAACCGGGAGAGGTACATGAGCGGAGCCTCGCAGATGGAGCGATCGGCAAATCTCGGCAGCAGCCCTACACCCTGCAACGGGGCCCGTCCCGGCGAGCGCCGGGAAAATTTCACGTCGTTGCACTGCGGTAACGCGTAGCGCTTTGCGCGGCTGGCGTTCTGCCGTTTAATGCGGCGGCGACAAACCTGTTCGCGCTAGGTGCTGCCCGATGTGGAACCGCCCGAGATTCGATCTCAAGGTCCGTCTGACGTTGCGCGTGGCCGCCATAACGGCCGCCTGCTTCGCCGCAATCTCCGCCTATTTCCTGATCGCGGCCGACCGCGCGGTGCACACGCGCATCGACGGCATCGCCGCGATCGTGGCGAAGTCGCTGGAGCTGCAGCAGGGCAAGATCCAGTGGGTGGCCGGCCCGCGCGACTTTCCGAACCTCGATCCCGTCGCCGCCTATGTGATGACGCCCGGCCTGTGTCTGGCATTCCGTGGACCGAGCGGCGAGATGCTGCAGCGGTTCTGCAGCGGTGCGCCTGCCCCGGAGAGCCCGTCGCCGCAGGTCTTCGCGGCCTTCTACCGCAGCCTGTTCGACCCCGGCCGCGAAGCGGCACGGCCCGTGATCGTGCGCGGCGCCAAGCTCGGCGAGACCGTGGTCTCGGTCGATCCGGCCGTGCAGACGGCGGAGGCCTGGCACGAGGCCGGCCGCCTGATGATTGCGCTTGCGATCGCGCTGCCGCTGCTGTGCTTGCTGGTCTACGCCGCGCTGGCGCGCGCACTGCGCCCGACCCGCCTGATCCGCACCGGCCTCGAGCGGATCGCCGCCAACGACCTCTCGGCGCGGCTGCCGCCGTTCGATCTGGCCGAACTCTCCGCGATCCGCGACGGCTTCAACCATCTCGCCGAAAGCCTCGACAATGCGCTCGCCGAGCGCAGCGAGCTGACGCGCAAGCTGATCGCGCTCCAGGACGACGAGCGCCGCCATCTGGCGCGCGAGCTGCACGACGAGTTCGGCCAGTCGCTGGCCGCCATCCGCGCGCTCGCCTCCTCCGCCCGCCAGACCGCCGCGCAGGACTGCCCCGCTTTGCTCGGCGAATGCGACGGTATCGCGCGGACCGCGACCAGCATGATGGAGACGCTGCGCGGCGCGCTGTTCCGGCTGCGCCCGCCCGACGTCGAGGAGCTCGGGCTGGTGGCGAGCCTGGAAGGCCTCGTCGCGGGCTGGAACGGACGCAGCCGCGGCGAGACGCGCTTTTCGATCCATTTCGACGGCGCGGTCGAGACCCTGCCCGCCGCGATCAGCGCCAACCTCTACCGCATCGTGCAGGAGGCGCTGACCAACGCCGCCAAGCACGCCGGCGCCACCAGGGTGGACCTGCATCTGACGATGGCGGCAGACGAGATCGCGCTTGCCATCGACGACGATGGCCGGCCGAACGATGCCTCCGGCAAATCCGGCATGGGCCTGCTCGGCATGCGCGAGCGCGTTGCGGCCTTGCGCGGCCGGATGAGCTTCGAAGTCGGCGCCAACGGCGGCTCGGCGCTGCGCGTCGTCATTCCGCTCACCGCCGCCGAGCGGCAGGCGCTGGAGCATGCGGCATGAGCGCGGCCGATGCCTCCATCCTGCTGGTCGACGACCATTCCGTGGTCCGCGAGGGCTATCGCTCCGTGCTCCAGAAGCAGCCGGGCCTGCGCGTCATCGCCGAAGCCGCTGACGGCGCGGAGGCCTACCGGCTGTACAAATCCGAGGCGCCCGACCTCGTCATCATGGATCTGAGCATGCCCGGCATCGGCGGCATCGAGGCCGTCAGGCGGATCAGGCAGTGGGACAAGGGCGCAAGGATCCTCATCTTCACCATGCACCAGAATGCGGGCTTCGCCGTGCAGGCGATCCGCGCCGGCGCCAGGGGTTACGTCACCAAGACCAGCCCGCCGGAAACGCTGGTACGGGCCGTGATGGACGTGCTCGCCGGCAAGATCGCCATCAGCCCCGACATCGACCACGAGCTGGCGCTGAGCCGGCTCGGCGGCGAAAGCTCGGCCGCCGACGTCCTCACCGCGCGCGAGTTCGAGGTGATGCGGCTGCTGCTCGCGGAGCGGACGACGGAGGAGATCGCCGAAACGCTGCATGTCAGCCCGAAGACGGTGGCGAACCTGCATTCCCTGATCAAGGACAAGCTCGGCGTCGGCTCCGACATCGAGCTGGTCCGCCTCGCCTTGCGCCAGGGACTGTTGACCGAGCCCGATCTCGGCGAAGCGTGATGGACCCCGAGAAGCGGTCGATTATTCGCGCGCGACCACCTGGTCCAGCCACGCACAGTTGAGCGGCGGCACGCGGGGATCAGCGACGCGAACGCCGCGCGCTGCCGCATCGAGCCGCATGTCGCGCAGGCGCTTGCGCTGCTCCTCCGGCATATGCAGCCGCTCGTGGCCCCACAGCGACGGGCCGTCGAAGGTCTCGTGCGGTTGCCAGGTCTCGGGATCGATGACGCGCGCACCCCAGCCATATTCGATGAAGAACCCGGACGGCGTATTCACGTAGAACGAGGTCATGTGGTCGTTGGTGTGCCGGCCCAGCGTATAGGCGATACGGCCCTCGTCCAGCTGCGCGAGGTCGTAGCCCTGACCGACATCGTCGAGGCTGCCGAGCTCGACCATAAAATGATGCATCGCCTTGCGCCCCGAGCCGACCATCGCAAAGCTGTGGTGGCGGCCGTTGACGTGGAAGAAATACAGCCCATAGGGCTTCAGCCCGAAATCCGAGACGTGGAAGCCGAGCAGGTCGCGGTAGAACGGCAAAAGCGGCTCGACATCCTCCACGTTGAGCACGACGTGCCCCATGCCGAGCGCGCCGGTACGGAAGCCCGAGATCGGCCGGCCCGGCTTGAACGGCTCGCTCGCAAGCTCCGGCTTGCAGAAGGCCTCGAGCCGGTTGCCGGCGGGATCGACGAACACGATCAGTTCGGCGACATGCCGCTCGTCGGCGAGCGCGCGCGAGCCGCGCGTCACCTTGACGCCGTGGGTTTCGAGCCGTCCCGCCAATTGATCCAGCTCTGCCATGGATGGAACTTCCCAGCCCATCACTGCAAGGCCGGCGTCGCTACTGCCGTCGACGATCAGCCGCTGCTTGCGATCGTCCATGCGGAACGCGCGCATCTTGCCGCCGCGATCGACCTGCTGCATGCCGAGCAGCCCGGTCGCCATCCGGCCCCACTGATCGAGCTGCGATGAGTTGATCCCGATATAACCGAGCGCGGTGATTTCCATCGAATTCCTCCCGAAGGCATCGCGTGTGCCGCAATGCGGCGAACTTGATACCGGCTGCGCACGATTCTACGGTGGCGTTCCGCAATCGCTTCGCGTTCGCAACGATAATCGCGGGACCGTGCGCCACAAGGGAGGAAATGCGAAGTGTCCAAGGAGCGGACGGGGACGGGCGCACCACGGCAGTCGGAAGGCGTCCGCGCCTTCAAGCGCGGACTTGACGTGCTGCGAGAGGTCAATCGCTCGGGCGGCATCCGTGCCGGCGACGTTGCTCGCGCGCTCGACCTGCCCCGCCCGACCGTCTATCGCCTGCTCGAAACCCTGGAGGAACTTGGCTATATCGCCCGCAGCGCCAGCGACGACCGTTTTCGCGTCACCCGGCGCGCGCTGAGTCTCGGCGATGGCTACGACCCCGGCGTGGTGATCTGCCAGGCGGCAGCGCCTTATCTTGCCGAACTCAGCAAGACCCTGGTCTGGCCCGTCGATCTCTCGACTTATGAGAACGCCGCGATGGTGGTGCAGGAAACCACGCATTCGCGCAGCCCGCTCTCTATCGACCGCGGCATGATCGGCAAGCGCCTGCCGATGCTGCGAACCTCTGCCGGGCGCGCGTATCTCGCCGCCTGCCCGGCGCGCGAGCGCGACCTCATCGTCAATCATCTGCGCCGGATCGACGAGGCCGACGACCGCCCCTTTCTCGACGAAGCCCGCCTCGACCGCATGATTGCCGAGACTGCCGGGCGCGGTTACGCGATCCGCAGCGAGGGCGAGTATAATCCCAAGACGGCTTCGATCGCCGTACCCATCGTCCGAGGCGGCGTCGTGTTCGGTTGCATCTCCATCATCTGGATTCGCTCGGCACTGGGGATCGAGGAGGCAATTGCGCAATTTGCAGCGCAGCTTCAGGAGACGGCCGCGGCCATCCCGGTCGAGGCCTAGGCTCCGTCCGTCCGCTGGGCGGACACTTGGCGCGGCGGCGTTGATGCTGCGGCGCGGCTTGGGGAAGAGATAGCCCCATGCAAGATAAATCCGCCCCCGAAGAATTTGATGTCGTGATCGTCGGCCGCGGGCCGGTTGGCGCGACGCTTGCCAATCTGCTCGGCCTCCGCGGCGTGCGGACACTGGTGCTGGAGCGCGAGGCGCAGACCTATCATCTGCCGCGCGCGGTGCATTTCGACGACGAATGCATGCGCGTCTTCCAGACCGTCGGCCTTGCCGACGCGATCCTGCCGCATGTCATCCTGAGCCCCGGCATGCTCTTCCTCGACGCCAACGGCAAGATGTTGCTGGATTGGTCGCGCCCGCAGACGCTGACGCCGATGGGCTGGCATCTCAGCTACCGCTTTCACCAACCTGATCTTGAGGACGTACTGATCAGCGGCCTCGCCCGCTGGCCGCACGTCACCTTGCGCAGCCGCTGCGACGTGTTCGCGCTGGACCAGGACGAAGACGGCGTGCGCGTCCGCTACGAGGACCTCTCGAACGGGAAGCTCAGCGAGGTCCGCGCCGGCTATGTGATCGGCTGCGACGGCGCCCGCTCGCTGGTCCGCCGCTTCATCGGCTCCAGCATGGACGATCTCGGCTTCCACGAGCGCTGGTTGGTGATCGACGTGCTGCTCAAGCGCGCGCGCGACGATCTCGGCGACTACAGTCTCCAGCATTGCGATCCAAGGCGGCCGGCGACCTATGTGCGCGGCACCGGCACGCGGCGCCGCTGGGAGATCACGATCCTCCCGGACGAGGATTCTCAGGAGATCGCGCAACCGGCAAAGGTCTGGGACCTGCTGTCGCGCTGGATCACGCCCGATGATGCCGAGCTCGAACGCGCCGCGGTCTACACGTTTCATTCGGTCATCGCACGGCAATGGCGGAGCGGCCGATTGTTTCTTGCGGGCGATTCCGCGCACCAGACCCCGCCCTTCCTCGGCCAGGGCATGTGCGCCGGCATCCGCGATGCCGCCAACCTCGCCTGGAAGCTCGCCGCAATCATCCAGGGCGGCGCCGCACCCGATCTGCTCGACACCTACCAGAGCGAGCGCCAGCCGCATGTGCGCGAGTTCATCGAGCTCGCCATCCGTCTCGGCGGCGTGATCAACACCAAGGCGATCGAGGCCGGCCTTGCTGCCGGCGAAGCGCGCGAGAACGCGCCGGTCAAGCTGGACGTGAAGAAGCCCCTGCTCGGCCCCGGGCTCACGTTCAGCGACCTGCCGCTCGCCGGCCATCTCGCACCGCAATTCATGCTGCGCGACGGAGGCCGCAGCGACGACCGGACCGGCTATCATCATGTGCTGCTCGTCGAGGCCGCGGCCGTACTGCCGTCGCGCCTGGCGCTGGCGCAGGCCGGGATCGAGATCCTCGCCGGCGACGACGCCGAAGGCGTCCGAGACTGGCTGCGCAAGCACGGCATCATCGCCGCACTGGTTCGTCCCGACCGTTACATCCGCGGCACCGCCCGCGACAAGCCCGAGTTCGAGCGACTCGTCGCCGCCGCCATTCCTGCAACCCAGATTCCCTTAACCCAAGCGCCGTCCGCGGCCTGATCGAACCCATTTTCAAGGACATCTCATGAAGCTGCTCTCATTCGTCGCCGGCGGACGCGCCTCTTTCGGCGCCGTCAAGGACAACGGCGTCGTCGATCTCGGCGCGCGCATGGCGCCCTGCGCCACGCTGCGGCAGTTGCTCGAAGCCGGTCGCCTTGGCGAGGCGGCAAAGATCGTCGCGTCCGCTGCGCCCGATCATCCGCTCGACAAAGTCACCTTCGCACCGGTGATCCCCGATCCCGGCAAGATCATCTGCGTCGGCCTGAACTACCGCGACCACGTCGCCGAGACCGGGCGCACCGTCACCGAGAAGCCGGCGCTGTTCGTGCGCTTTCCCTGCAGCCAGGTCGGCCATCTCCAGCCGATCGTGAAGCCCAGGGTGAGCGACGATTTCGATTATGAAGGCGAGCTCGCGCTGGTGATCGGCAAGCAAGGCCGGCACATCCCGGCTGGCCACGCGCTCGATCACATCGCCGGTTACTCCTGCTACAATGAAGGCAGCATCCGCGACTGGCAGCGCCACACCAGCCAGTTCCTTTCCGGCAAGACCTTTGCGGAGAGCGGCAGCTTCGGTCCGTGGCTGGTGACGACGGACGAGATTCCAGATCCGTCGAAGCTCACCTTGCGGACGCGCCTGAACGGCGCCGTCGTGCAGGACACTGCCACCGACCTCCTGATCACGGGCATTCCCGAGCTGATCGCCTACATCTCCACGATCTGCCCGCTCGTTCCCGGCGACGTCATCGTCACCGGCACGCCCGGCGGCGTCGGCGCCAAGCGCACGCCGCCGCTGTGGATGCGTCCCGGCGATACCGTCGAGGTCGAGATCTCGGGCATCGGAACCTTGCGCAACACGGTCGTCGCCGAACCGGTCTGACCACGCCTTCGAGCAATCAAGAACGACAAGTCAGGAAACGCCATGGCCAACCTCCGTACGACGTCCGCCTCCACCTTGCTCATCACGCTGGCGCTCGCAGGCCCGCCTGCGCGCGCCGAGATCAAGGCCGATGCCATCCGCATCGGCGTGCTCACCGACATGAACGGGGTGTTCGCGACCGCGATGGGCCCGGGCTCGGTCGAGGCGGCACGGATGGCCGCGGAGGAGTTCGCCGGCAAGATCAACGGCAAGCCGATCGAAATCCTGCAGGCCGATCACCAGAACAAGCCGGATCTGGCGGCATCGCTCGCCCGCAAATGGTTCAGCGAAGGCGTCCAGGCGGTCGCCGACGGCGGCAGCTCCGGCGCGGCCCTCGCCGTGCAGGAGCTGGTGCGCGGCAACGGCAAGATCTTCCTCGTCTCCGGCGCCGGTGCCAACCAGCTCACCGATGAGGCCTGCGCGCCGACCAGCGTGCAGTGGACCCAGGACGCCTATTCCACGGCGACCGCCGTGGTCTCCGGCATCATGCAGACCAGCAAGGAGCCATGGTTCTTCATCACCGGCGACTATGCCTTCGGGCATTCGATCGAAGCGACCGCGCGCGCCCGCATTGGGGAGCTCGGCGGCAAGGTCGCCGGCAGCGTCAAGGCGCAGCTCGGCACGCCCGATTTCAGCTCATTCCTGCTGCAGGCACAGTCGTCGGGCGCCAAGATCCTCGCCATCAACGTCGCCGGCGACAACGCCACCGCCATCAAGCAGGCCGAGGAGTTCGGCCTCGCCGACCAGGGCATCAAGATCGTGCCGATGTCGTTCCAGAACGTCGACATCGAGTCGGTCGGGCTGAAGGCAACCCGCGGCGACCTCATCGTCACCTCGTTCTTCGAGGACGTCTCGCCGGCCGCGCGAAAATTCTCCGACGCCTTCTATGCGCGACGCAAGGCCATGCCCTCGCAGATCCAGGCAGGCGTCTATTCCGCCGTGCGTCACTATCTGCAGGCGATCAAGGACACCGACACCGACGACAGCGCCGCCGTGATGGCGAAGATGAAGGCGACACCGGTGTCGGATGCCTACACCCCCCACGGCCGCATCCGCGAGGACCAGCGCATGGTGCATGATCTCTATCTGGTGCAGGTCAAGACACCCGCAGAGTCCAAAGGCCCGTGGGATTTCGTCAAGCTCGTCGCGACGATCCCGCCCGACCAGGCCTTCCGTCCGCTCGACCGCAGCAAGTGCAGCCTGGTGGGTAAATAACCGTTCACGCCAGATACTGCGCCAGATAGCCTTCCATCGCATACAGCGCGCAGAGCGCGAGGCTCGACCACACCGCGGCGCTGAAATACAGGAACATCCAGGTCAGCTCGCCCTTCCAATGCGCGATGTCGTGGGTCACCACCCAGCGCGTCGAGACGTCATGCAGGCCTTCGAGGAAGCCCAGGAACGTGTTGCCCTCGGCGTGCCCTGCGCGCCAGCGGCTGAGATACATCGGCACGTCGACGGTGACGAGGAAGGCGAGGAAGCAGGCGATGCCGACGATGCCTGACATCAGCGCCCAGCGCACCACGCCCTGGAATTCCGGCATCAGGCGGCACAGCGCGATGCCGGCGAGGAAGAAGGTCACCGCCCACAGCGAGTTCTCGATCGCGTTGTAGAGGAAGTTGGTCGTCACCACCGCGTACCAGGAGAAGCACTCCGCGATGATGATGATCGGCACGATGACGAGCGCGATGTTCACCGCGGTCTCGGCGCCCGTCAACTTGCCGAGCTGATGCAGGATGATGGCCCATTGGGCGACGAAGCAGAGCTCGGCCACGGTCGCGACCGTGCGGCCGACGACGACGCTCGACAGCCAGGTGTCGAACAGGCAGATGCGCTGCACGTCGGCGCGCGGCAGGAACGAGCGGAACGCGCAGCCGAACACGTAGCCGGCGCACAGCAGGAACATCAGCCCAATGTCAGAGCCGCCGCTGAGGCTGCCCGCAGGCGTCGGGTAGAATTCGCGGTACAGCAGGAACCAGACGAGGATATTGGCGCCGCTCACGAGCGTGAGGGATCCCCACCACCACGCGAGGGGATTTGACCGCGCCTGCCACTGCAACATGAACCGCTCCGCAAATTATCGATCTGACATGTCGTCGTAATAATCCTGTCACAACACGACATGCAATCACGACAAAAATCTGTGTGTGCGGCCCGGTCCGGCGCGTCCTTCAACGAAAACGTCGACGCCATGTCGGTGTCCACATATCGGACAATTTCACCATTCTTGCTGAATCTATTGGACAGACGCAATTTCGCCGTCTGATATTCGGGGATGGCCCCGAGAGATTCATCCAAACCGCGACATCCGCTCTCCTCCGCCGCCGCAGTGCTGGCGGAGAGTGTCGATGACGCCGCCTTCGCGACGACACTGGCAAAGGGACTCGTCGTGCTCGAGGCGTTCAAGGCCGGGAGCACGCTGCTGGGTAACATGGAGCTGTCGGCGCTGACGGGCATCCCGCGGCCGACGGTGGCGCGGCTGACGCACACGCTGGCCGAGCTCGGCTACCTCCGCTACGACGCCGAGCGCGCCAAGTACCGCGTCGCTGCGCGGGCACTGCGGATCGCGCATCCTCTGCTTGCCGGGATGCAATTCCGCCAGATGGCGCGGCCCATGATGCAGGAGCTGGCGCTCAGCGTCCGCGGCACGGTCTCGATCGGCCTGCTCGACGCCACCTCGATGATCTATGTCGAGACCGCGCGCTCCGGCGATGTCGGACCGCACGCGCCCGACATCGGCATGCCGATTCCCGTGGTGATGACCGCCATGGGACGCGCCGCGGCGGCGACCTTGCCGCCAGCCGATGCAGACCGGCTCGAGCGGAACATCGGTGCTGAAGACCCCGAGCTGTGGTCGGCCTTTCGCGACAAATACCGGGCCGGGATCGCGCAATGCAAAAGCCGCGGCTTCTGCACCTGCTGGGGCGAGTACATGGCCTCCATCCATGCCGTCGCCGCGCCGCTGTTTCACGCCAGCGAATCGAGGCAGTCGTTCTCGATCAATTGCGGGATCCCCGCCTTCCGGCTCCAGCCGGGCCAGCTGGAGGGCGAGATCGGTCCGCGCATCGCGGCGCTTGCCGACAGCATCCGCGCCATCGTCGGGCAGGCAGAGTCCGCGCCGCCGCGCAAGACCAAGAAGATCACAAGCGCCGGAAAATGACATGGCTGGACCGCTCGAGGGACTGAAAGTTCTCGACATCGCGACGATCATTGCAGCGCCGTTCGCAGCAACGCTGCTGGCCGACTACGGCGCCGAGGTGCTCAAGATCGAGATGCCCGGAAACGGCGACGGCGTAAGGTCGTTTCCGCCGTTCAAGGACGGCAAGCCGCTGTGGTGGAAGGCCGCCAATCGCAACAAGAAGTTTGCCACGCTCGATCTGCGCACTGGGGAAGGACTTGCGCTGTTCAAGCAGCTGCTTCCGCGCTTCGACGTGCTGATCGAGAATTTCCGTCCCGGAACGCTCGATCGCTGGGGCTTGCCTAAGGAGGTGCTGTGGGCGATCCAGCCGCGCCTCGTGATCCTGCGCGCCACCGCCTTCGGGCAGGATGGGCCCTATCGTGAGCGGCCCGGCTTTGCCCGCATCTTCGAGGCCATGGGCGGGCTTACCTACATCACGGGGGAGAGCGACGGCGAACCGACCCATCCGGGATACCCGATCGGGGATTCAATCGGCGGCCTGTTCGGCGCCGTCGGCGTGCTCGCGGCGCTGTGGAAACGGGCGCGCGATCCCGATGCGCCCGGCGAGGAGATCGATCTTTCGCTGACTGAGGCAACCTTCCGCCTGCTCGACGTCCTCGCCATCGAGCACGACCAGCTCGGCACTGTTCGCAGCCGGATCGGCAATTCCAACGGCTATTCGGCGCCGGCCGCCGTGTTTCGCACCAGCGACGATCACTGGGTGACGCTGGCAGGTTCGACCAACGCGCTGTTCGCCGCGAACTGCCGGGCAATCGAGCGCCCCGACCTGATCACTGATCCGCGCTTCGCCAGCAACGACCGGCGCGTCAAGCACGCCGCCGAGCTCAACGATATCTTCGCCGGCTGGTGCGCCGCCCACCCCCTCGAGGAGGTCCTCGCGCGATTCAATGCAGCGCAAGGCACCCTCGCCCCGATCTATTCGATCGACCAGATCGCCGACGACCCGCAAGTGAAGGCGCGCGAGGTGATCACCCGCGTTGCCGACAAGCATTTCGGCACCGTCGCCATGACCAATGTCGTTCCGCGTTTCACCAACGATCCCGCGCGATTGCGTCACGCCGCCGGCGACGTCGGCGAGGACAATGACGAGGTGTTTCGAAACTGGCTCGGCCTTTCGGACCAGGAGATCGAAAGGCTCACCGCGCGAAAGGTGATCTGAAACTAACAAGACCAACAATAAAAAGGGAGGAAGAAAACAGTGACATCATTCAAGGTCACACGCCGAACCCTGCTGGGCACGCTCGCGGGCGGGCTCGCCGCCGGCTCGTGCCTGACGGCCCAGGCCGAGGATGCCTGGCCCTCGCGCATGGTGCGGCTGATCTCGCCCTACGGGCCCGGTGGCTCCAACGACATCTCGTTGCGACTGCTCGCCGAAGAGTTCGGCCGCAGTCTCCGTCAGCAGTTCATCGTCGAGAACAAGCCCGGTGCCGGCACCCGCATCGCCAATGACATGGTCGCCCATGCCCCGGGCGACGGCTACACCATTCTCTATGTCGCGGCTCCCTATGCGACCGCCGAGGCGCTGTTCGGCAAGCTGACTTATGACCGCGGGGATCTGCAGCCGGTGGCGATGGTCGTGGTCGCGCCGCTCTTCCTCATCATCAGCGCCGACGCGCCGTTCAAGACGCTCCCCGAACTGATCGCCTACGGCAAGTCGAAACCGGACGGGCTGACCTTCGCATCTCCGGGCGCCGGCTCGCAGCCGCACCTTGCCGGAGAGCTCCTGTTTCGCGACGCCGGCGTCAAGGGTCTCAACATTCCGTTCCGGGGCGATGCCGCGTCCTACACCGAGCTGCTTGCCGGCCGCGTCGATGCCACACTGACGGCGCTGCCGACCGCCCTGCCCTACATCCAGAGCGGCAAGTTCACCGTGCTCGGCGTCGCCTCGCCCGAGCGCAGCGCGCTCTACCCGCAGGCGCCTACACTGCGCGAGCAGGGTTTTCCCAACGTGGCTGCCGCCGGCTGGTACGGCTTCATGGCGCCTGCCACGACGCCGCGCGCGATCGTCGACAGGTTTCAGGCCGAAGTCCTGCGCGCGCTCGCCGAGCCCGCGATCAAGGACAAGCTGACCGCCCAGGGCCTCGAAGTGCGTGCCGGCACCGCGGCCGAGTTCGGGCAGTTCATCGACGCCGAGACGCAGAAATGGACCAAGCTGATCCGCGACGCCGGTCTCAAGGGCGAATAGCAATCGGGAAGGACCGGACATGACGAGCACTCTTCTCAAACACATCGCGGCCTCCGCACTGCTTCTCGCGCTGTCGAGCGCGGCAGCGCAGGCGCAGAAGAAATACGATTCCGGCGCGTCCGACACGGCGATCAAGGTCGGTCAGACCGTGCCGCTCAGCGGCCCGGCCTCGGCCTATGCCGTGATCGGCAAGACCCAGGCCGCCTACATGAAGATGATCAACGACCAGGGCGGCGTGAACGGCCGCAAGGTCGAGCTGATCCAGTATGACGATGCCTATTCGCCGCCGAAGACCGTGGAGCAGACCCGCAGGCTGGTCGAAAGCGACGAGGTGCTGCTGACGTTCCAGATCATCGGCACGGCGCCGAACGTCGCCGTGCAGAAATATCTCAACGCCAAGAAGATCCCACAGCTGTTTGCCGCGACTGGCGCGGCGCGCTTCACCGATCCCAAGAACTTTCCCTGGACCATGGGATTCAACCCCTCCTACCTCGTCGAAGGCCGCATCTACGCGCAATATCTGCTGAAGAACCATCCGAACGCGAAGATCGGCGTGCTCTACCAGAACGACGACCTCGGCAAGGATTATCTCGCCGGACTCAAGGCCGGCCTCGGTGACAAGGCGAAGATGATCGTGGCCGAGACATCCTATGAGATCACCGAGCCGACGATCGACTCGCAGATCCTGCGGCTGAAGGATGCCGGCGCCGACGTGCTGTTCAGCGCCACCACGCCGAAGCAGGCGGCGCAGGCCATCAAGAAGGTCGCGGAGATCGGCTGGAAGCCGCTACACATCATCGACATCAACGCCTCCTCGCTCAGCGCCGTGCTGAAGCCGGCAGGTCTGGACAATTCCAAGGGTGTCGTCAGCGTCGGTTACGTCAAGGATGCCGCCGATCCCGAATGGAAGGACGATCCCGGCATGAAGCGCTACCTCGCCTTCATGGCGAAATACTATCCCGACGGCGACAAGGATTCGAACCTGAACGTCTATGGGTACATCACCGCCCAGCTGCTGGTTCAGGTGCTGAAACAATGCGGCGACGACCTCACTCGCGACAACGTGATGCGGCAGGCCGCCAGTCTCAAGAACGTCGAGCTCGACCTGACGCTGCCGGGGATCTCGGTCACGACCACGCCGACCGACTATCGCATCAACAAGCAGTTCCAGATGGTGCAGTTCGACGGCCAGCGCTGGCAGAAGCTCGGCGACATCGTGACAGACGAAGCGAAAGAGTGAGGCGGCGACAGGCGCAATTCCGTTGCGGCGCTCATTGCCCTCCAGCGAGGCGGCTGCCGCTGCGGATGACATCGTCGCGTTGGCCGACATGGCGCTGATATTCGGAGATCGCGCGGTTGGCCATCCGGATCCGGTTCGTCTGCCCCTCCTCGACCATCATGGTGATGCGCTGTGCCAGAAACACGCAGGCCTCGAACTCGTCGCCGATGGCGCCCGTCCGCGTGAGAAAGTTCCAGGCGATCTCATAGGCCTGTTCGGCGGCGGGGTTGCGGTAGTCGCTGAAGATAATGTGCGCCATCACCGGCAAAGCCGCAGGCGCGCGATCGTTCCTGTGGCGAGCGCACTGCCGAGCTGAGGCCATAGAAAAACCACCGGCCGCTCTGGCGTGCCGGTGGTCCATATCGGCAGGGATTGCGTGGGGCTACGCCGCCTGGCGCTGATGCGACAGGAACTCCATGGTCACCTTATCGACATTGGAGTCGATCCAGGCGGCCATGCACCGAAGTTGACCTGCGATAGCACCGCCAACACCTTCGCCGACGCAGCTCCTCCACATCGACGCGCGTAGGAACGGTTGGCCGCGCGCGTGATTGGTCCGCCGTAACCTCAGGGAGAAGCAACATGCGTAAGACAATTCTGACGATCTTCACAGCAGCCGTGCTGGCTGGTGCTTCAGTCGGCGCAGCGGTCGCACAAGGTGCCGGCGGTGGTGCAGGTGGTGGTGCAGGTGGTGCCGGTGGTGCGGGAGGTGCGGGAGGTGCAGGCGCCGGTGGCGCGGGTGCCGGAGCGGGAGCAGGTGCTGGCGGCAGCGGCGCTGCCGGAGGAAGCGGAAGCGCTGGCGACGGCTCCGGCGGCGGCAGTGGCGGAAGCACTCATACGCAACGCGGCGGGCAAGGCGCCTCCAGCGCTCCAGGCATGCGCAACGAGACCACTCCGCCGTCGAGCGGCACCACACCGCGCCGCTAGAGCATGATCCGGAAAAGTATGCGGCGGTTTTCCGAAAAGATCACGCTCAAACGATAAACCAAAACGCGATGAGGATTCATCCTGCTCTCATCGCGCTTTAGTTGCCTCGTCGATCGCGCTCCTGGGAAACCGATCCTTCGAGATGTACGAAAGCGCTCCCGGCGAATCCTTCGCCGGGAGCGCTTCTGTCTTCACCGCTTCATGCCCGCCACATAGGCCGCGAGCTTGTCCAGCGTCTGATAGCCATATTCGACGGCGCCGAAGCCGATCATGCCATCGCGCTGCGCGGTGCTCGAGGCCAGCTGGCGCATCATCAGCACGGTCTTGCCATTGCTCTGCTCGGCAAAGGTGACTGTGAAGCGGAACATGCCGGGATCGTCGTCCTGGTCGACGCCGTGATCCATCTCCATCAGCTGCGGCCGCTCGATGCGGCGGAAACGCATGCGGTTCGGATAGACCGTGCCGTCGGGGCCGATCATGTTGAAGCGCCAGACGCCGCCGACGCGTACGTCGATCTCGAAGGTCTCGATCTTGAATCCCTTCGGCCCGAACCATTGCGGCAGATGCTTCGGGTCGGACCACGCCTCGAACACCAGATCGCGCGGCGCGTCGATCACGCGCGACATCACGATCTCACGGTCGAGCGACCATTGCGATAGAGCGGGATTGGCAGAATTCGTCATCACTCGGAACCTTTCCGTTTGGTTGTTCGGGACGGCCGCCTGGCGGCCGCCCTCTCCTTCTCTTTCTTGAGCTTCATCACGTAGGCTTCGAACCGGTCGAGCCGCGCCTCCCAGATCGCGCGCTGTTGCTGGAACCAGTCCTCCGCACCGAGCAGCGCATCCGGGCTGAGGCGGCAGGTGCGCACGCGGCCGGATTTCTCCGACAGCACGAGCCCGCTCGTCTCCAGCACATGGATGTGTTTCATGAAGCTCGGCAGCGCCATGGCGAAGGGATCGGCGAGCTCGCCGACGGAGGCCTCGCCGGCACACAGCCGCATCACGATCGCCCGTCTGGTGGGATCGGCGAGCGCTGCGAAGACCTGATCGAGGCGGGGCGATTGGTTAGCCATGAAGCTAACTATAGAGCCGCCGGGTCGGATGTCAATAATTGTTAGCTCATAAGCTAAGTAATTTGATCGCAGGCCGCGAAGCGGAACCTGAAACGCGCAATTGTGAATTGGGCCGCCGGGCGCTTCCCGCTAAATGAGACCGGGGGCACCATTGCATCGTTCGTCAGGGCACGTGCCGTCTGTTGTCACATCATCATCGTTCACCCGGCGGGCGCTCGCCCGGGCCGCGCTTGTTCCCCTCGCGATCGCGTTTCGCCCACGCCGCGCCTCCGCGGATTCCGACATGATCGCGCAGATGCGCGACATCGTCGCGAGCGAGCTGGCGCCGACCGTGACGCCGGGCCATGCGGGCGGCCTCGCCGCCGCCCTCTATGCCGGGCGCCATGCCGAATTCTTCAACTACGGTCTTGCCGATGACGCCGCCAAACGGAAGGTGACGCTGGACACGCTGTTCAACCTCGCGTCTCTAAGAAAACCGTTCGAAGCGACGCTGGTCGCACTCGGCACGCTGCGCGGCGAGCTGCGGCTCGATGACCGCGTCCCTAAATATCTTCCCGAGCTCGACGGCGATTACATCCGCCGCGTCAGCGTCGGCGAGCTGGTCACGCACACCTCGGGGCTGTTGCTGCCGACCGACCATCCGCCCTGGCCGAACGATCAGTTCACGCGCGAGCAGTTCATCGCCATGCTGAACGCCTTCGCGCCGGCGCCCGGCGTCGCACCCGGCCGGCAGCGCATCTACACCCATGCCGGCTACGTGCTGCTTCAGCTCGTGCTCGAGCGCTGCTACGGCATGCCGATCGGCGCGTTGATCCAGCACCGCATTCTGCGCCCCCTCGCCATGGACGCCAGCTTCATCCCCGAGCGCGGCGCGGACAATCGCGCCGTCATGGACGGGGCCTGGATGCGGCGCGTGGTCCAGGGCTATTCCGACCAGGGCGCGGCGGTCGGCCCAATCGGCGACCAGCAGAGCTATTTTGACTTTCCCGGCACCGGCCAGATGTTCTCCTCCGCCCGGGATCTTGCCACCTTCGCGGCGGCCTGCGTTGACGGCCGGGCGATCGATCCGAATCTGCGCGAGGCGCTGCGGATGACGCAGCGTGAGGTCTTCCGCGTCGACGACAAGTTCGGACAGGGCATGGCCTGGGAGACCGTGCGTCTGCCGGGCGTCACCGTCATCGACAAGCCCGGCGGCCTCAACAATGCGTCCGGCTATATCGGCCTCGTGCCGGCGCGGCGGATCGCCATCGTCCTGCTCGCCAACCGCGGCGAGTACCCGCACGAGATCGCGCGCTACAAGATCCTGCCCGCGCTGGCGCATCTGCTGGCATCGCACGCAGGCTGAGCTTCACAACAGAAAGCCTTTTCACAACAGAAAACCCCGGCCAGGCCGGGGCTTTCCACGTGAGGATCGGAACGGGATGCTCAGTATCTGGCGACGACCGGTCCGCCGAACTTGTAGTTCACGCCGACGCGCACGATGTTGGACTTGAGATCGACCGAATGGGTGAAGGTCTGGGCCGGCAACGCCACACCGACGTTGAAATTGTTGCTGGTCATGCTGCTGCGGCCAAGATCGATGTAAAGATATTCGGCCTTCAGCGACCAGCCGTTGCCCACGGCGTACTCACCGCCGACGCCTGCTGTCCAGCCGACGCGGGTGTCGCGGATCGCTCCGGACTCGGTCGCGCCAGCAAAGGTGTCGGTGAAGCTGAAGTTGCCCCTCACCTCGGCGATGGCGGCGCCGCCGGTGGCGTAAATCAGCCAGCTCGGCGTCGCGAGGAAGCCGATGCGGCCGCGAATGGTGGCGAGCCAATCGGCCGAGACCGACGAATTGACCGTGAAGGTGGTCGGCGCGCAGCAGGGATACACGGCCGTGCTGCTCGCGCTGCCCTTGAAGCCGAAATAGTTGATGTCACCCTCGAGGCCGAGCACGGCGTTGTTGACCTGCCAGTTGTAGCCGGCGGTGAAGCCGCCGGTCACACCGGAGCTGTTGATGTGTTGGGCGCCGACCGTCCCGATGGCGGTCACGCTCGAATCGGCGAAATAGGCGGCCACCGGAAACAGCGTGGTGGTGGCGGGGTTCGCGCTGCCCCACTGCCCGCCAACATTGCCGCCGACGTAGAAGCCGGTCCAGTTATAGACTGGCGCCATCACCGGCGCCTTGGTGTAATGCGCCGCGAGGTCGGCTGCCTGAACGGATGCGGTACCCAGGACAACAGAAGCGATCGCCAGCAAAAACTTGTTCATTCCAGTCTCCTTGCCCCACGCGATTGACCTCGCGCTTCGAATGCGCGCGGGTAAGAGGCAACCGGCGCAGTTAGGGCATAGGGCGTGCGCCACTGCTCGTCTTGGGCTGCGGCGAAGTTCGCAAGGACTGTGACGTAGTGTGCGCCTCGGATCGTGCGAACGGATGACGGGTGTGGCCGAGGAGCCACGCATCAACCACGACCGGCGGCGCGCAGCACACGCCCGTGTCGCACCACGACAAGCTCGCCAGACCGCGATTCGAGACCGCGCGCTTCAGACCGAGCGCGTCAGCCCGCCGTCGACGCGGATGTTCTGGCCGGTGATGTAGGCAGCGCCGTCCGAGGCCAGGAACGAGACCGTCGCGGCGATCTCCTCGACCTTGCCGTAGCGCTTCATCGGCACGCTGTCGCGGCGCGCGTCCAGCTGCGGCAGGCTGTCGATCCAGCCGGGCAGGACGTTGTTCATGCGGATGTTGTCGGCGGCATGGGTGTCGGTGAAGATCTTGGTGAAGGCGGCAAGGCCGGCGCGGAACACCGCCGAGGTCGGGAACATCGCACTGGGCTCGAACGCCCAGGCGGTCGAGATGTTGATGATGGCGCCACCCTTTTGCGCCTGCATGATCGGCGTCACCAGCCGGGTCGGACGGATCACGTTGAGCAGATAGGTGTCGAGGCCGGTGTGCCACTGCTCGTCGGTAATCTCGGTGATCGGCGCACGCGGCCCGTGGCCGGCGCTGTTGACGAGCACGTCGATGCGTCCCCACTTCGCCATGGCGCCGTCGACGAGGCGCTTCAAATCGTCGTTCTCCTTGTTGGAGCCGGTGACGCCGAGCCCGCCGAGCTCGGCCGCCAGCGCCTCGCCCTTGCCGGAGGACGACAGGATTGCGACGCGGAACCCGTCGGCCGCCAGCCGCCGCGCAGCCCCTGCCCCCATGCCGCTGCCGCCCGCGGTAACGAGCGCAACCTTCTCTGCTGCCATGACCGATCATCCCTTCAGTTGAGGCGAGCCGCAGGCTCGGCCTATCATGAGGCCTTCTACAGCCAGACCTGTCGGCAGGTCCATGGTCGAAGGCATCCGTCATGAGCAACCCGAGATGAGTGATTTACTGATCCGCAATCTGCGCCCCGAGGAGATCTCCCTCGCCATCGACTGGGCCGCGGCCGAGGGCTGGAATCCGGGCCACAGCGATGCCGCCTGCTTCGCGGTTCCCGACGCGCAAGGTTTCTTCGTCGGCGAGATCGACGGCGAGCCGGTCGCGACCGTCTCCTGCGTCAATTACGATGATCGCTTCGCCTTCCTCGGCTTCTACATCGTGCGCGATAGTTTTCGCGGCGCGGGCCATGGCCTGCGCATCTGGAACGCGGCGATCGCGCATGCGGGCGCACGCGTCATCGGGCTCGACGGCGTCGTGGCGCAACAGGACAATTACAGGAAATCCGGCTTCCAGCTGGCCTATGCCAACATCCGCTTTGGCGGCGGCGTCGCCGCGTGCTCGAGGCCGCCCACTGACGTCGTGGCGCTCGACACGATTCCGTTTGCGCTCGTGGAAGCCGACGACGCCACCGTCTTCCCCGCCCGGCGCAGCGCCTTCCTGCGCACCTGGATCGATACATCAGGCCATGTCGGCCGCGCCCTCGTGCGCGACGGCAAGCTCAAAGCATGGGGCGTGATCCGTCCCTGCCGGACCGGCTGCAAGATCGGCCCGCTCGTCGCCGACGACCGCGCGGCGGCGGAAGCGATCGTGCAGGCTTTGCTTGCGAGCGTCGATGTCGGCGAGATCTTCCTCGACGTCCCCGCCGTCAATCGCGAGGCGATCGCGCTCGCGGAAGCGCTTGGCCTCGAGCCGGTGTTCGAGACGGCGCGGATGTACACGGGAGCGATCCCGCCGCTGCGCGTCGACCGCGTCTTCGGCGTGACCAGCTTCGAGCTAGGCTAGAACTCAGTAGCAGCGCGTGATGTTGACGGTATGCTCGCTGCCGCCGCGGCCGGGCACCGTCACCTGCTCCGTCGGGCAGCTCGGCACATAAGGCCGGTCGGACGGCACCACGTTCGGCGGGAAGCGATGCGACCAGTCCCACGGAACATCATAGGTGTAGGTGTAGCGCACGTCGGTGGAGACCGGCTGCCCGGCATCGACGAAGGGCTGGCTGTAGCCGGCGCCGTCGTAGAAGAACCCGCCGCCGCCCGGCCAGTACACGAAGGGGTTATTCCGCCGGTGGAACCGGGCTCCCGGCCCCATCGGCGCACGCGCCATCGCGCCGGAAGGCGCCGCGGTCACCCCATGCGGCGCGGCGCCGCCGGGTCTGGCAAAACTGTCAATGGGGCTAAGGAGCAGCGCGGCTGCGCTGAGCGAGGCGAATAGCGCCGCATGGGATCTGGACATCATGATACGCACCAACTCGTTTGGCTTAAGCGGCTCCCCGCCGCTACGCTAGGCCCGGCCGTCGCCCACCCGCAAACGTATAATTAATTATTGGTTAAGACACCGGCGTAACCTGGGAACAGGTGCGGCAAGACGCCCGGGATTTCCCGGCTCATTTCAAGCACTTCGTTCCGCGGCCCGCGCTTCATAACCAGTTGATCGGAGTTGATCGCTCCCGCCGGACGCATCCCGGAACGCTCCCGCAGTGCAACCGTTGGCCCCCGACACCAGCAAGGAGCATCTCCAATGCAGAACAAGTCAAAACTGCTGTGCCTGATCACGGCATCACTCGTCGCCGGCACTGCGGCTGCCTCGGCGCAGGGCTATGATTGGAACGGACCGCGCGTGGGCTGGGACCGCACCGCGCCCGCCTACGAGCCGGTTCAGCCGCGCGCGTATTATCCTGATGTCGGGGGGCCCTATGGCGCGCTCAACGGCACCAACCATCCGACCCCGAGTTCGACACAGGGTGACGTCGGCCCTGACGGCAACAACAACGGCACGCTGACCGGCGGATATCGCTGGTAAGGCCCGCTCGCGGCGAGGCCCACCGTCCTTCGCGGACGGTGGGCCTTCTTGCGTCAACGGCCCTGCTGCTTGCGCAGCCAATCGAGCATATCCTGTATGTTTTCCTGCGCGTTGCCGGTGCCCTGCGTCACGATCGCGGTGTTGCCGCCGCTGCGCCGGTAGACCGTCGTGCGCCCGGGCTCCTTCTCGATTTTGACCTCGGCCTGCGCGGAATCGCCGCTCTGCGTGATGACAGACGTGCCGTTCTCGTCCTGGACCACAGTGGTGTGACCGTCGGCGGCGCCGGCCGGCGCCGTCGCGACCACGCTCATGAGTCCTATTCCGGATGCGAGCAGGAGCAATCTCATGTCACACCTCCATCATCGGCTGAACTGAAAGATCGCCAGCCAGTTGAAACGCCCGAACTGCCTCACCGCTCCCGTGTTCATGTCTCCGATCTGGAGCAGGAGCGCGTTGGTGGAATTGCCGATCTGGGTGATCTCGGCGGTGTTGCTCGCACCGGATTGACCGATGATCGCATTGGTGGTGCCGCCCACCTGGATCACATTGGCATAGTTGCGCGTGCCGTTCTGGATGATGGTCGCGTCCGCCGTCCCGGTGCCGCCGATCTGGATCACCCGCGCGATATTGATGCGGCTGTTCTCTTCGATCGTCACGGGCTGAACGTTGTCGCCGAACTGCACGACCGTTTCGATGCTCACGTTCCGGTTGGTCACGCTGCGCTGGATCGACCCGGCGCTCGCCTGGGTTGCCGTGCCGATGGCGGCGAGCATCGCCGCCACGGCCAACACGTGCCTCAAGATCTGTCCGCATCGCATCGCGCTTCCCCGTTCGTTCCTGGCACCGGCGCGTTGGCTCGCGCCTTACGGGCCGGTCTGCACGATCGTCGAGGCGTTGATCGTGCCGAATTGCGCCACCGTGCCCGCATTCATCGTGCCGAGCTGCGATATCAGGCTCGTCGCCGACTGGCCGGTCTGACCGACGAAGGCGAGATTGTTCGTTCCGGCCTGCCCGATCGATGCGGAATTCGTTCCGCCGAATTGCAGGACGCCCGTGGCGTTGTTGGTGCCGTTCTGCGTCACTGTCGCGCTGGTGCTGCCGCCGATCATGAACACGCCCGCCATGTTGAGCTGACTGTTCTGGTTCAGCACCACGGGCGGCCCGCCGACAGAGACAATGGTCTTGATGTCGGCGGTCTGGGCACCGGCTGATCCGGTGCCCGCCGAGCACAGAGCGAGCAAGACGGCGCCCGCGCGTCCCAAATGATGTTTCATGACATGCCTCGTCAGTTCGGGTCGGCTCACGGAGCCTGCTGGATGATCGTCGAGCCGTTCAGGATTCCGAGCTGACCAACTCCGGCGGCATTGTTCGCTCCGATCTGGCCGATCAGGCTCGAATTGGAGCCGCCGACCTGGCCGGCCAGCGCGGTGTTCGACGCCGTCGCGGTCGTGCCGCCCTGCCCGATCACCGAATTGTTGACGGTCAGGAGCGAGCCCATCTGCAAGGTGGTCGCCGTATTGGTGGCGCCGAACTGCATCGTGGTCGCGTTGTTGCTGGTGCCGCCGCTCTGCGAAATGAACGAAGTGTTGGTCGTGCCGAATTGCAGCACGCTGGCGGTGTTGCCGGCGTTTGCATCGGCGGCCGTCAGCGCACCGAGCGCCACGAAAGTTGCAATGAAATAGGTGATCCGCATGTCATTTCCTCCGCGACAATGGGCGGGCCATCGCAATTGATCGGCCGGCCGGATTGCGGTGCATTCGAGAATGGCGCGGACGCAACCGCAACTGGATGCGTCCGGCCAAACGGGGCTGTGTGTCAGTGCGCCGTCTGCGAGACGGTGCTGCCGTTGACGCCGAACACGCTGAGCTGGCCGACGGCGGCGGCGTTGTTCTGCAGCGCGGGGGGACCGAACGAGTTCTGGGTGATCGCGCTGGTGTTGTTGCCGAACGCCACCTGGCCGGTGGTCGCCGAGTTCTGCACGCCGACCTGGTTCACCGTGCTGCCGTTGTTGAGCGAGGCAGCGCCGGTCCCCTGCATCGTGGACGCAGTGTTCACGATGCCGAGCTGGCTGGTCGACGAGCTGTCATTGGTGAGGCCGTTCTGCGTGACGGACGAGCCGTTCACGACGCCGACTTGCACCGTGGTCGAGGTGTTGGCGGCCTGCGCCGCGGAGGACAGGGCGAACAATGCAACGGAAGCAAAAAACAATTTACGCATGGAGTATCCCTTTCTGACCAAGTTGTCTGACTGAGTATGGATGCCGTCTTGGAAGAGGCCGACATCGTAGGGATACTGTGAACCGATCGTGGCCTGCGCGACAGACTGCAGTTCATGCTAATCGGTACGGACTAGACGTTGCGCGAGATGTCGGCACATCGAAGCGCAGAAACAGCTGCTATCCCGCGCCGGCGCGAATCGTCTCGGCTTCGCGCCCCATGCTGTCGATCAGCCGCACCACTTCGATCGGCGTGCGCAGCTCCAGCTTTCGCATCATCCTGGCGCGATGGACCTTCGCCGTCACTTCGCTCACGCCGAGCCTGGCCGCGATCTGCTTGGCCACCAGCCCTTCGGCCATCAGCAGCATGATCTCGCGCTCTCTCGCCGTCAGCGTCTCGACGCGCTGACGGGCTTCACGCACGATATCCTCGCGTTCCAGCCGCCTGCGGTCGCGCTCGATGCCGTGCCTGATCGCATCGAGGATCTCCTGCTCGCGAAACGGTTTTGGCAGAAACTCGACCGCGCCGCGCTTCAGGGCCTCGACCGAGACGCGGACGTCGGAATGGCCGCTGATGAAGACGATCGGGATCGGCACGCCCGTCTCGGCGAGCCGGCGCTGAAGCTCGAGGCCGGTCGGCGACGTCCCGGGAAAGCGGACGTCGAGCACGAGGCACGACGGACTGCTGGAAAGATTCTCGGTGAGGAACTCTTCCGTCGAGGCGAACAACTTCACCCGGTGTCCGGTCTCCTCGCAGAGATTTCCGATCGCAGTTCGAATCTGAATCTCGTCGTCAACGACATAAACTATGGCTTGACCTGAAACCATTGCAACGGACTCCCCGGCTTGGGGCTCGATGAGCAGGCATCGAGCCATCCATTCTTCTTGCAAGCGCAGACAAGGTGCTTGGGTGAATTCGCGGGGTCCGGGCGAAGCGCATCGGTCCACCGGTTCGACGTCTTAGAGCCAACACCCGCTCGTGGCGAGTGAAGGCGTTCACATATCGGGCTTCGTGATCGGAGGGAATTGAGCGCGGCTCCGTCGGCATCGCGGCGGAGTGCGATATCGAGAATGCGGCAAGCCGGTGCCGTGGAGTCCGGTAGCGTGGAGTCCGGTCGCGTGATCGCGGTATTGCCAACTGCATCATGGCATCGCCACTCATGTGCCGAGTCGAACGCCGGGCGCCGGCCGCTTTCGGCCGGAGCAGACGGGACGTTCAGTCAGCTAATCGAGTTCGATACCGCGCGCGTCATATCGATACGCTTCGTATGCATCTCCAGCAAATCACGAAAAGTCGCACCCCGCGCCTTTACTACTGGATCATCTGGCGCACCCGACCGTCGCCCCGACGAGAACGACATACTGACGATCGATACTACCTTAGATGATTTACAACCATAGCGAGCTTGCCATTTTTTCCTGCCGCAACGAAGCCATTTCAACCAGGCGGGTTTTGATATGCGATTTGTGCCAGTTATTGCCTTGCTTGGAACTGCATGCAGCCTCGCCGCGGTCACCACCGTGGGGCCGGCCGTCATCACCGGCGCGGCCGGGAGGGCTACGGACAAGGCGGCGCACGCCTTGGAATCGACCAGGCGCCTGCTCGTCCCCGTCGGACGCGAAGCTCCGACATTCGGGTCCGATTCGCCCGTGTTCCGCTACGCCTCGATCCAGCGCGGCAGCATCGAGCAGACCGTCACGGTCACCGGTGCCCTGCAGCCGGTCAAGACGATCGAGGTCGGTTCCCAGCTGTCCGGGCAGCTCGCCCGGGTCTATGTCGATTTCAACGACACCGTCACCAAGGATCAACCGCTCGCCTTGATCGATCCGCGCAGCTTCGCGGCCAAGGTCGACGAAGCCAAAGCTGCGCTTGCCGTCTCCAATTCGCTCGTCGACATCGCCAGGGCCAAGCTGGATCGCGCCCGGATCGACCTGCAAAACGCCAGAGGCAGCCGCGACGTGCTCGCCGCCAAGCTCGAAAGCGCTCAGGCGGTCAAGACCTCGGCGCAGAAGACCTTGCAACGGAAGCTGGCGCTGCAATCGCAGAACGTGGTGGCGACGACGACAGTCGACGACGCACAGACCGAGTTCACCGCACGCCTCGCCCAGGAGCGCGAGGCCGAGATCCTGATGTCCCTCAACTCCTATTCGGTGGAGGGGGCACAGGCCGACGTCCGCCGCATCGAGGCGGAGCTGCAACAGGCACGCATGGCCGTGCCGGAGAAGGCAGCCGTTCTCGCCGCAGCTCAGGCCGATCTCGACCGCACCGTGATCCGCTCGCCGATCAACGGCGTCGTCGTCGGCAGGTTCGTCAACGAGGGCCAGACGCTCGCGGTCGGACTGGAATCGCGCACCACCTTCGTGGTGGCCCACCGCCTGGAGGACATGGAGATTCACGCGCAGGTCGACGAAGCCGATATCGGCCGCATCGCCCCCGGCCAGCGCGCCCATTTCACGGTGGACGCCTACCCCGACCGCCGCTTCGAGGCGGTGGTGCGGCAGGTGCGCAAGGCGCCGCAGACCCAGCAGCACGTCGTCACCTACACCGTGGTCCTTGCGACCTCCAATCTCGACGGCGCGCTGCTCCCGGGCATGACCGCTCTGGTGAAGATCGTGATCGAGCGGCAGGACGACGTTCTGAAGGTGCCGCTCGCCGCGTTGCGCTTCCAGCCCTCCGGCACGCGGCAGGATCCTGCCGCCCGCAGCGGGGTGTGGGTGCGCACCGCAAGCGGCTCGCTCCAGCGCATCGCCGTAACAGTGGGCGCTGCCGGCACCGAACAGGTCGCCCTCAAGAGCGGAGATCTCGACGAGGGCAGCCAGGTTGCCGTCGGCCAGGCCATCCGTCCGGCGGGCATGGAATTTCTCGGAATCAGGTTCGGATCATGACCGCCTCCCCGCCGCTCATCAGCCTCCAGTCGGTCGGCAGGACCTATCGCACCGACGGAGTCGCGGTCACCGCGGTCCGCAATGTCAGCTTCGACATCGCGCAAGGCGAGATCGTCGCCGTGATGGGTCCGTCCGGCTCCGGCAAGTCGACGCTGATGAACATGATCGGGCTGCTCGACCTGCCGAGCGAGGGCGCGGTCTATCTCGAAGGGGCCGATGTCGCCGATCTCTCGGAAGATCGCCGGTCGTCCTTGCGCGCCCGTAGCATCGGCTTCGTGTTCCAGTCCTACAATCTGCTCGCGCGCCACGACGCGATCGAGAACGTCGCGCTGCCGCTGGTCTATTGCGGTGTCGGCCGCAGGGAACGTTTGGCGCGCGCGGAAGCGAGCCTTCAGGCCGTCGGCATGCTGCACCGGGCCCATCATTTTCCGCGGCAGCTCTCCGGCGGCGAGCAGCAGCGCGTCGCGATCGCGCGCGCCCTGATCGCCTCCCCGCTGATCGTGCTCGCCGACGAGCCGACCGGCGCGCTCGACAGCCGTACCGGCGCCGAGATACTGGCGCTGTTCGCCGCGCTCAACCGGACCGGCCAGACCATCGTGATGATCACGCACGATCCCGGCATCGCGGCGCAGTGCCGCCGCACGATCCACCTGCATGACGGCGAACTCGTCGCTGACGAGACGCCGGCTCCGGCCCTGCCGAAACGGAGCGCGGCGCCATGACGATGCTCCAGGGATTCCAGATCGCCCTGCACGCCCTCAGGCTCAATCCGCTGCGCAGCTTCCTCACCATGCTCGGCATCGTGATCGGGGTCGCCTCCATCGTGACGGTGTTTGCGATCGGTTCCGGCGCGCAGCTGCGCCTGCAGGAACAGATCCGCTCGATCGGCGCCAACGTGCTGATGATCACCCCCGGCGCGGTCTACCAGGGCGGCGTGCGTCTCAAGGACGGCAGCAAGCTGACGATGACGGAGAGTGACGTGCAGGCCATCCTCGAGCAGATTCCGGAAGTCCAGGCCGCGGCCGGCTCGATCGCCGGAACGGCGCAGGTCATCCACGAGGGCAAGAACTGGAATACGACGATCAACGGCACGACGACGGGGCACTTCATGGTACGCGACTGGCAGCTCGCGACCGGCCGCTATTTTTCCGGCACCGAGGAGGCCGGAGCCGGCAAGGTCGTGATCCTCGGCAGCACCGTTGCACGCGAGCTGTTCGCGCCGGGCGACGATCCCATCGGTGCGCAGATCCGGATCATGAAGGTCCCGCTCGAGGTGGTCGGCGTTCTCGATCGCAAGGGACCCGCACAGGACGACGTCGCCTTCGTGCCGCTCGCCACCGCCAAGCTACGCTTCCTCGGCAGCGCCAGCAACATCAACCGGGATTCGGTTGCCTACATCATCGCCAAGGTCGCCGGGGACGGGCAGATGGCGGGGGCGCGATCGGAGATCGAGAACCTGCTGCGGCAGCGCCACCGCGTCCCCGCCGGCCAGGAGGACGATTTCAAGGTCCAGGATCCGGCCGCCGCCATGGAAGCGCAGCAGGGAGCGATCCGCACCGTCGCGCTCCTGCTCGTCGCCATCGCCTCGGTCTCGCTGCTCGTGGGCGGCATCAGCATCATGAATGTCATGATCGTGTCGGTCACCGAGCGCACGCGGGAGATCGGCATCCGCCGCGCGCTGGGCGGGCGGATGCGGGACATCCGTCTGCAGTTCCTCTGCGAGGCGCTCGTGCTCTGCCTGCTCGGCGGAGCCATCGGCGTCGCCGGCGGCGTCACGCTCTCGATGACGGTCGCCCGCATGGCAGGATGGGTCACCTCGATCGACGGGCAGGCGATCGGCCTTGCCCTCGCCTTCTCGATCGCGACCGGCCTCATCTTCGGTTTCTATCCCGCGCACAAGGCATCCAAGCTCAGCCCGATCGAGGCGCTCAAGACGGAGTGACAGCATGCTGGGAGTGGCCACATCAACCCGCAGTCCAGGGAGCAACCAGCCATGAGCCGAGATCCGCAGGACTCGATTACACCGACGCCGCGCGAGCGCGAGCTGATGATGTTGATCGCACGGGGAATGCAGAACAAGAATATCGCCTACGAGCTCAAGATCTCGGAGAATACGGTGCGGGCGCATATCGGCAACATCATGCGCAAATACCGGCTTTCGAACCGAACGCAGATCGCGATCGTGTTCACCCTGCACGCAGCGCCATCCTCGCTACGCCGCGATCTCGCCAGGGTCGGCCATCCTCCGACGGCGACGAAGCCCGCGCAAGCCCCTGCACCACGGGTGCAGACCGCGACGGATTGAATGTCCCGGCCACAATCCCTTGCGTTGCCCGACGGGCAAAACACCCAAGGTATCGGTCAACCCGCGGCGGCGAAAATATTCCACTTTACCGAATTTCGGAAACGGCGTATGCATCGCTCAACCCGGCCCAAGGAAGAGGGGCGTATCGCGATCGTCACGAACGCGGGCCGGGCGGCGGTGGACGCAGGTGACATCGGCGCGAAGTGCTTTCGCAGGGCGGAGAGCCGTGAGCGAAAGTATCGCGCACACGACCGGTGTGATCGGCGTACGGCAAAATCGTGTGGTCCTGGCGCCCGGGGTCTGTGCGCCAAGTCTTGTGGTGATGGATGTCGTCCAACCGGACGCATCCGCCAGCCATCCGCAAGGCGACGGGGGCAATAGTGCAACGCTCCCCGGGGAGAGCACGACATAAGCCGTAAAGCCACTGCGCAGGGAAGGCCGGGATGCTCCGGTTGCCCTGTGGTCTTTCCGCCTGTGCTTTTCTGCACACGCAGATCTTGCGCACAGGCGGCCATGGGAGCCAACCGGCTCCCGGCCTTCCCTGCGCCCTCTTTCAATTGAGGGTGAAGCGATGAAGCAAAGCTCGGGCGAAATGCGCTGCGAGGATGCGATCCCATGTCAGTCATTCAACAACGGTCTCGTGCCCCGGACGCAGCGCAGCGCTCTCCCGGCGATGCGAAGCATCGTCCGGTTCAGCGGTGCGCTGCAGAGCCGGGGCCCATGTAGCAGCACGTGCTGTGGCTTCCTGGGTCCCGGCTCTGCGCGGCAGCGTAGGAACGCTGCAGCGCGTCCGGGACACGAGCTTGGCGGATGCTGTACTTCACACTCGCGTGGGGGCCGCTCCCCTCCCCAACCCTCCTGCATCGGCGACGGGCCTTGTAACAAGGCCGTCATGCAGCGAAACTAAACGAAGCTGGGGGGCCGCGGATTGCGGCCATGCCGCCTCACCGCAGGGAGAGATTTGATGCGCCGTTCACTGGTGTTGCTGTCCGCCGGACTGACAGTGCTATCCACCGGATTTGCGTCCGCCCAGAACAACACGCCCCGCAATCTGATCCTGTTCATTCCGGACGGTCTGCGCGCGCTGAAGGTCAACCCCGACACGGCACCTGCCATGGCAGAAATCCGCGACAAGGGCGTCAATTTCAAGAATTCGCACTCGCTGTTCCCGACCTTCACCATGGCCAATGGCTCGGCGATGTCGACCGGCCATTATCTCGGCGATACCGGCGTGTTCTCCAACACGATCTGGACCAACTACACCTCCGTCCCCGCCGGCGACACCGTGGTCCCCTTCATCGAGAACGACGCCGTGCTCGGCGACATCGACGAGCATTTTAGGGGCAACTACCTCAACGAGGACACCATCCTGAAGCTGGCCCGCGACAAGGGGTACAGCACCGCAGCGCTAGGCAAGCACGGTCCGACCTATCAGTTCGATCACACCGACAAGCCTGAAAAAGCCGGCCTGCATTCGATCGTGTTCGACGACGCCACCGGCGGCAAGAACGGCGTGGCGCTGTCGGACGAGGTAAAGGACGCCCTGACCAAGGCCGGCCTGCCCACCACCACACCGCCGCGCGGCGACAATTCCAAGGCGGGCGATGCCAAGACGCCGGGCACGACCGCCGCCAACGTGGCGCAGCAGGCCTATTTCGCCGACGTCGCCGCCAAGGTGGTGCTGCCGATGTTCAAGGCGCGCAACAAGCCGTTCGTGCTGGTGTTCTGGTCGCGCGACCCCGATGGCAGCCAGCACAACACCGGCGACAGCCTCAACCAGATCCTGCCCGGCATCAACGGTCCGACCTCGATGGCCGGCATCAAGAACGCCGACACCAACCTCGCCCAGCTCCGCAAGGCGCTGGACGAGCTCGGGCTTGCGGCCTCGACCAACATCATCGTCTCGGCTGACCACGGCTTCTCGACCATCTCCAAGGAAAGCAAGACCAGCCCCTCGGCCAAGGTCAGCTATGACGACACGCCGAAAGACTTCCTGCCGATGGGCTTCCTGGCGCTCGACCTCGCCAAGGCGCTCGACCTGCCGCTGTTCGACCCCAACGACAAGAACGCGAAGATCGAGGGCAACAAGCATCCCAAGGCCGGCAACGGCGTGCTCGGCAAGGATCCGGAAAAGCCCGACCTCGTCGTCGCCACCAATGGCGGCTCGGACCTCGTCTATCTCCCGAACAAGGACAAGAAGCTGGCGGCCAAGACCATCAAGGCGCTGCTGGCGCAGGACTACGTCTCCGGCCTGTTCGTCGAGGACTCGCTCGGCCGCTTCCCCGGCACCCTGCCGCTGTCGAGCATCAATCTGCGCGGCAGGGCAGCGACGCCGACGCCGTCGATCGTCGTCAACTTTCGCTCCTACGCCAGCGATTGCGGCGAGGCGCCGACCAACTGCTCGGTGCAGGTGGCCGACACCGTGCTGCGCCAGGGCCAGGGCATGCATGGCAGCTTCAGCCGCGGCGACACCATGAACTTCATGGCGGCGATCGGCCCGGACTTCAAAGCCGGCTTCGTCGACGAGCTGCCGGTCAGCAATGCCGACGTCGGCATGACGGCCGCCCGGCTGATGGGCCTAAGCGCGACACAGAAAGGAGACCTGGCCGGCCGCGTGATGTCGGAAGCCATGCCCAACGGCACCGTGCCGAAGGCTCTTGCCGGCACGATGAAGTCCAAGCCCGCGGAGGGCGGCCTGACCACCGTGCTGAACTTCCAGCGCGTCGGCAGCCAGCGCTATTTCGACGCCGCCGGCTTCCCGGGCCGCACGCTCGGCCTCGAGCCGGACGGCGGCAAACAAAAAACGGCGGGGAAATAACCCCGCCGCTTTCGCTCGCGCCCCGCACGTGGGCGCGAGAACATCTCGGTTGTTACATGCCCAGATCTTTTACATGCCCGGGTCTTTACATGCCGATGTCGAACACGTTCGGCAATTGGCCAGCCAGGGGCAGCGCGGTGGCGCCGAGGAAGGTCGCCACCATCGCCATCAGGCGGCGGTTGTTGTGGCGCTTGCCGCGCATCTGGCCGGCGATCCACTCCAGCATCTCGCTGTTGACCTTGGAGGCATAGGACGGCGCCCAGCTCTCGATCTCGGTGTCGGCCGACAGCGCGACGCTGCGCGGCGGCACTTTCAGGCCCGAGGCGCTTGCGGCATAGTGGGCAACCGCCTTGGCGAGCAAATCATCGAAGCGGCCGCCATCGGTGCGTTCGGTCGCGGCCTCGTTGATCTCGAACAGGATCTCGGCCTCAGCGCGGCTGACCGGCTGGTCGTTGACGGCAGTGGCGGTGAGGATGCGCGTGCACCAGGCGGTGTCGTCGGCATCGAGCGAGCGGGAGAAATGGACCCGGCCCTTGGTGGTCGGGCCTTCGCCCGTGATCACGCCGTCGCGCACGATGGAGAGTGCATGGGCCGCGGTATCGCGGCAGGACGGTTCAAGGGACGACGAGTCAGCAGATTTAGGCGCAGCGGCAGACATAGTTCACTTCCAGATTTCTTCTGATCGGCCAGCATTTTCATGCCGGCGTAAAGGGGTGGTTAACGATTCGATACGGGGATCGCGACTTTTCTAGATGGTTGCCAATTGGTCGCTGTCAGGACCATTTTGGTTCTAGGACGCGACGGGCGAGCGTGATGGAAGTCATAAAAGGCATTATCGGGGCGAGCGAGACCGTGTGACCCCGGGTGGAGCTGTTTCGCCGCAGGTGTCGGTGTAACAATAAGTTGCTAGAAAATCGGCCCTTCAAGGAAGGAATTCACATTTTACTTTAACCGGTTCAGTTGGCGTTCACTTGGCGTTGTAAGACCCCTATAATGAGGGGGACGGCCAGAGACAAATTCTCCAGTATATTCAATGTGATGAGGTAGAACCATGACACTTCCGATCGGCACCACCGCACCCGACTTCGAAGCCGAGACCACCGAAGGGAAGATCAAGTTCCACGACTGGATCGGCAACAGCTGGGCGCTGTTGTTCTCGCACCCCAAGGACTTCACGCCGGTTTGCACGACCGAGCTCGGCGCGCTCGCCAAGCTGAAGCCGGAATTCGACAAGCGCGGCGTCAAGCTGATGGGCCTCTCGGTCGATCCGGTCGACCGCCATGCCAAATGGTCGGAAGACATCAAGGAGACGCAAGGCGCGGCCCCGAACTATCCGATGATCGGCGACACCGATTACAACGTCTCGAAGCTGTACGGCATGTTGCCGGCCGCGATCTCGGGCGATCCCCTCACCCGCACCGCCGCCGACAACCAGACGGTCCGCAACGTCTTCATCATCGGGCCGGACAAGAAGATCAAGCTGGTGCTGGTCTATCCGATGACGACGGGTCGGAACTTCCAGGAGATCCTGCGCGTGATCGACTCGCTGCAGCTCACCGCCAAGCATCGCGTCGCGACGCCGGCCGACTGGAACCAGGGCGAGGACGTGATCATCGCAGGCTCGGTCTCCAACGACGAGGCCAAGACGATCTACCCGCAGGGCTGGAAAGAGCCGAAGCCCTACATCCGCATCGTGCCGCAGCCCAAATAACAACGAACTGTCATTCCGGGGCGGTGCGAAGCACCGAACTATGGTGCGCACTTGCGCACCTGAGAATCTCGAGATTCCGGGTTCGGCTCTGCGAGCCGCCCCGGAATGACGCTGTGAATTTCGAGCCCTGCTTTACGCCGCCCGCACGCGATCCAGAAAACCGTCGACCTCGGCCTTTAGATGCAGGCTCTCGCCCGACAGCGCCTGGGCTGAGGCAAACATCCGGCTCGAGGTCTCGCCGGTCTCGCTGGCGCCCTTGGCGGCGTGGCGGACATTGACGGCGACGTCGGCCGTGCCCGAGACCGCCGCGCGAACGCTTGCGACGATGTTGTGGGTCGCGCTTTTCTGCTGCTCGACCGCAGCCGAGATCGAGCCGGCGATGCCGCTGATGCGCTCGATGGTCTGGCCGATCGCCTTGATGGCGACGACCGATTCCTCGGTCGCAAGCTGCATGCTGGCGATCTGGTTCGAGATTTCGTCGGTCGCCTTGGCGGTCTGGCCGGCCAGCGTCTTGACCTCCTGGGCCACCACCGCGAAGCCGCGACCGGCATCGCCCGCACGCGCGGCCTCGATGGTGGCGTTCAGCGCCAACAGGTTGGTCTGCTCGGCGATCGAGGTGATCAGCTTGACGACGTCGCCGATGCGCGCGCCCGCTTCGGAGAGCTGCGCGATGCGCTGATCGGTCGCCTCGGCCTGCTGCACCGCATCGGCTGAAATCTGGTTGGATTCCTGCACGCGCCGGGCGATCTCGGAGATCGATTGAGACAGCTCGTCCGAGGCCGACGCCGCCGAACGCACGTGCTCGGAGGCGTTTTCGGACGCGCCCGCCGACTGCGCCGACAGATCTGCGGTGGAGCGCGCGACGTCGGTCAGCTGCCGCGCGGCGCGCTCGAACTCGCCTGACGAGGCCAGCACCTTGTCGAGGATGCCGCCGACGCTGCCGCGGAACTCCTCGACGAAGCTGCGCAGGTCGGATTTGCGCTGCTCGGCCGCCGCGGCCGTGGCTGCCGCCTGCTCGCTGCGCATGCGCGCCCGTTCCAGCGAATTGCTCTTGAACACCGCGACCGTGCGGGCGATCTCGCCGATCTCGTCGGCGCGATCCTCGCATTCGATCGCGACGTCGCTCTGGCCGTTGGCAAGCGCTGTGAGCGAGCGCGTGACCGAGGTGAGCGGCCGGGTGATGCGGCGGACGACCAGCAGGGTCAAGACCAGCACCAGAAGCGCGGCGAGGCCCGCGGCCGCCGCCATGCTCTCGATCGCCTGGGCCAGCATGCTCTCGTACTGGATCATGGGGATGCCGACATAGAGGATGCCGACGACCTTGCCGGCCGCATCCGCGATCGGGAAATAGGCCGTCATGAACGATTTGCCGAACAGCGTGGCCGGCCCCTTATAGGCCTCGCCACGGCGCAGCGGCGCCTGCCCCGGATGATCGGCGGCAAGCTGGGTGCCGACGGCGCGGTCGCCGTTTTCCTTTTTCACATTGGTGGAGCGTCGCACGAACTGCCCGCTCGCATCGTCGAACACGAACAGGGTCGCATTGCCGCCGGCATAGGACACCGCGCGATCGACGATGGCGTGATCCCCGAAGTCAGGCATCTTGGGGATCTCGGCGCGCGCCACCGTGCCATCCTTCATCGTGATCTTGGCGGCCGGAACGGTCTCCGTGAAGGCCAGTGCCAGCGTGCGCAGATTGACCTCGATGTCGCGCAAGGCGCGATCGTTGAAGGCGGATGTCAGCGACCAATAGCCGGCGCCGACCACAAGCGCCGTATTCACGCCGATCAGCAGCACGGCACACAGAACCGCCTTCGTGCCGAGCTTGAACTGCGGCAAGAACTTCCCGGTCGAAACCTTGGACATGAATGGAACAACCCCCGTAATTCCTGCATAATGGTGCAGTCGGCTTACGGCCGCATTAACGACAGTTCACATCGCCGCGCGCGGCATGGTTTCCAAATCGTAAATGAGGACGCCCCTGACCACGCCGAGCGCGCCTGTCATCGTCTGGTTTCGCGATGACCTTCGTCTGTCCGACCATCCCGCCCTCCATGCTGCCGTGAAAGCCGGTGCGCCGGTGGTCTGCCTCTATGTGCTCGACGAGGCCGCCGGGCGCCCGCCGGGCGGCGCAGCGCGCTGGTGGCTGGCGCAGTCGTTGCGGGGGCTTGGCGCCGAGATTGCCACGCGCGGCGGATCGCTCGTCCTGCGCAGGGGACCGGCGGCCAAGGTCGTCGCCGAATTGGCCCGCGAAAGCGGTGCCCGCGCCGTCCACTGGAATGGAATTGCGCAGGCGCCGCATCAGGCAGTTGAGAGGCAGCTCGAAGCCGCACTGGCAAAGCTCGGCATCGACTCGCAAAGCTTCCCCGGCGACCTCCTCGTCCAACCCTCGGCGATCCGCAACAAGGAAGGCCGGGGCTTGCGCGTATTCACGCCGTTCTGGCGGCGGGTGCTGTCGCTCGGCGATCCGCCAAAGCCCTTGCCCGCGCCGAAGCAGCTGCGCCCTGGTCCAAAGATCGCAAGCGATCGACTTGAAAGCTGGAAGCTCGAGCCGACCAGGCCCGATTGGGCGGGCGGCCTGCGCAAGACATGGACCCCGGGCGAAGCCTCCGCGCGGACACGCCTGCGCGACTTCCTCAAGCACACCGCGCGCCGCTATGTCGGCGATCGCGACCGCCCGGATCGAGAGGGCACCTCAAGCCTGTCGCCGCATCTGCGCTTCGGCGAGCTCAGCCCGCGCCAGGTCTGGCATGCCGCACGGTTTGCCGCGGACGAAGATCCGGTACTCGGGCCCGGCATCGAAAAGTTCCTGAGCGAGCTCGGCTGGCGCGAATTCTGCCGTCACCTGCTCCACGACCATCCCGACCTCGGCACCGACAACCTGCAAACGAGCTTCGACGGCTTCCCCTGGAAGGGCGACAAGAAGGCGCTTGCGGCCTGGCAGCGCGGGCACACCGGGTACCCCATCGTCGACGCCGGCCTGCGCGAGCTCTGGCACACCGGCGTGATGCACAACCGGGTGCGGATGGTGGTGGCGTCGTTCCTGGTCAAGCACCTCTTGATCGACTGGCGCGAGGGCGAAGCCTGGTTCTGGGACACGCTGGTCGACGCGGATGCCGGCAGCAATCCCGCCAACTGGCAATGGGTCGCCGGCTGCGGCGCCGACGCCGCGCCCTATTTCCGCGTGTTCAACCCGCAGCTCCAGGGCGAGAAGTTCGATCCGGATGGAACCTACGTTCGGCGCTGGGTACCGGAGTTGAAGGACATGCCAACCAAGCTGATTCATCGGCCCTGGCAGGCCACGCCGATCGAGCTTGCGAGCGCGGGCATCACGCTCGGCAAGACCTATCCGCAGCCGATCGTCGATCATGCCAAAGGGCGCGAGCGTGCACTCGCCGCCTACGCAAAGATCCGCAGAAGTTGAGCGCCGCTTTGACACAATTTCGAAACCCGCTATCGTCATCGCGCCAATCAAACCGCGGGGGACGATATGGACGACGATAAGCCGATCACCGAACAGGCGATGGAGACGATCACCACAGCCGTGGAAGCGACCAAGGACGCGGCGGTCATCGCCGTCAAGAAGGTCAGGAAAGCCGCCAAGAAGGTCGCGAAGAAAGTAGCGCCGAAGAAGGCTTCCAAGAAGAAGGCCAAGAAAGCCTCGAAGAAGAGTTCGAAGAAGGCTGCAAAGAAGTCGTCGAAGAAAGCGGCCAAGAAAGCGACCAAGAAAACTGCAAAGAAGGCCGCCAAGAAAGCGGCCAAGAAAACCGCCAAGTCGAAAAAGAAGGCTCGGAAGGCCAAGCGCTGATCGGGGCGCTCGAGCAGGTCTCCGGGTGTGTGCGCGCCCGGAGACAGCAGCTGGGATACCCTACCCTCGCGGCTTGGATGCGCGCCGGCCCGGGTGATGCTCTCCTTTCGGATCACGGAATTCGCTGCGATGACCGCGGCGGTCCTCGGCCTTGAAGCGCCGCCGCTTTTCCGGTGAGCCGAACTGCTTGATCAGCCGCCTGCCGTTGACCTTCTTGATGACGTAGCCACCCTCGGTCATCGAGAACGGCGCCTTGAGCGATCCCATATGGTCGAATTTGGTGCCGCGGGGATGCTCGAAGGGCTCGAACCAGGACGGATAGACGAAGTTCGACATCGGGAAGCCGTTGACGAGGAAAGAGTCCTCCTCCACGGCGTCGCAGACCTCGTAGGCATATTGGGTGTGGCGGGTCCTGTCGGCCCACAGATTGGCCATGGGATCCAGCACCATCTCGAACAGCTCGTGCGACGCCGCCAGGCTGACGGGATCGTCCTCACCCAGCGCCTTCAGGAATATCTTCGAGATCGGCTGTCCCCGATGCGTAAGCTCGTGCCGTCCGAGGAAGTTCTTGTGGCTGGCGTCGTCGAAATAGACGAGCTGCCAGTCCGTCGGCTTCGGCTTGCGGGTGACGTCGAGATCGACCGGGTAGCCCCAGACGGGGAGGAAATGCTCGTCGTAGCATTTCTGGAGCGCGGCTGTGAGCTTGGCCATCATCCGGTCGCTCATCATCTCCTCCGCGTAGTTGATGCAGGCAATCCGGACCGGCTTCAACGATCTGCCGAGCAGCGCGCGCCTCGCCTTCTTCATGGAAATCACCGTGTGAATGTGAAACTGAAATGCGTTCAGCCTAACACGGACCTGCCGCGCACGTCAGGGATGTATCCCGTCGCCCGCTCCATCCGCCTAGAAGCGCCTGTTGACGACGAACACGGCGGCCGCGCACATCCCCATGCCGGCAATCGCCAGCGCGTCGAGCTTCTCTCCGAACAGCAGATAAGCCATCAGCGCGGTCACGGCGGGCACCAGATAGAACAGGCTCGCGACCGAGGTCGCCGCAGCGTGGCGGATCAGCCAGTACAATAGCCCGATCGATCCGATCGAGAGCGCGACCGCGAGCCAGCCGAGCGCGAGCATGAACTCCCGCGTCCAGTGCACCACGCGGTCTTCGAACAGGAAGGCCCCGATCGCGAAGAAGATGGTGACGGACACATATTGCACGAGATTGCCTGAGCGCCAGTCGATCTGGTTGCAGTAGCGGCGCTGATAGAGCGTGCCGAGCGTGATGCTGATCAGGGAGACGACCGAGGCAAGCCAGCCGAGACCGGCTTCACCGGTCATGGGACGGTTGTGCAGGATCATCACCACGCCGCCGAGGCCGAGCACGAGCCCGGCCCATTGCACCGGCGTCACCTTCTCGCCGAGCCAGCGGTTGGCGATGGTCGAGGTCAGGATCGGCTGCAGGCCCGGGATCAGCGCGGAGAGCCCGGCCGGGATCGAATGCGCGATCGCGATCGCGGTGCCGCCGAGATAGAAGCCGTGGACGAGAATGCCGGCGACCGCGCTGTGCGCGATGCCGGTGCTGTCAGGCCATTTCGGCCGCGCGATCGCCGCGATGATCGCCATCAGGCCGACCACGATCGCCATGCGGATGGCGAGATAGGTCAAGGGATCGGCATTGTTGACGACGTATTTGGTGCCGATGAATCCGGTGCTCCAGAGCAGGACGAACAGGATCGGCGCGGTGCGGGCGGTCAGGGCTTCTTGATTATGGTTCATTGCCGCCCTCATTGCCCCACCGGGGGCTATGCGGCAATGCGAATTTCGCGCGGACGATGCTGCGCTGCGACGGACGATGGCGGCTCAGTTCAGCCGCTCACCACTCTTCCGGACAGGGGTCGATGATCTTCCAGAGCTCGACGCCGTTCTTGATCTTCTTCATGTCGGTGGTGAGCCCGCCATTGCGGCGGATCCAGTCCTTCACCTTGTCGGGGTAGTAGGACATCAGGTCGGACGTGCCCTCGGAGCTGGTGACCTTGATGCCGAAGGTGAAGGCCTTGTCGTAATAGGCCTGGTGGAAGCCGAGGCTTGCCCGCGGCGTCACGCAGATCTTGTTCATCGGCACGATGCCGAGCACCAGCGTGCAAGCCGAGTTGCAGATGCCGTCGATGATGACGCGCTCGCCCTTCTCGCGGACGCGCTTGTACTTGGTCTTGTATTCCTCGACATAGCCGCCGTGGTCGCGGGTGATATGCAGTTCGGCCCGCGCCGGCGTGGCGGCGGCGATGGAGAGCAACAGCAGGCTCAGAAGCGTGATGCGCATGGCGGCGTGACGGCGAAAGCCTTCAGGAATGGACCGGCTTCGAAGGACCCGCGAAATGAGCCCCTAGGCCGGCAACAGGATTCTTAACCGAATAGTCTTTGGTCATACTTGTGTGGGGAATTCGTTAAGCATCCCGAAAAGGCCAAAAATGGGCAGCCTTCGACCGCATGTCGGGCAATTCTGTCACACCCACCCGGGAATCTGAGGGATTAGCCCCGATTTCCGGGCGCCGGACGGGTGCCCTGGAGGTGCGAAGTGGCTATAGATGGCTGACCACTTCGTGCGGGTTCCGGAGAATCGAGATGAGCAAGTTGACGCTTGTAGCCGCGGTTGCTGCCCTGTCGGCCGCAATCCTAGCCCCTGGCCTCGCGGAGGCGCGGGGACATCACCGGCACCACCGCCATTACGCCAATCCGCTGCCCTACCCGATCAGCTATCTGCACAATTACGGCCCCGGCATCACCCCCGGTACCTTCGCCTTTTACGACGGCCCCTCGACCAACCATTGCTACCGGAGCGCGGCCGCCTATGTCGGCCAGGACCGCCGCCGGCACCCCTGCTACTGAGGGGCGCTACGCGTCCCCGGGGCGCTACCGCGTCCCCGGGGCGCTGGCGCGGCCTCTGCGGGCGCCTCTATTTGGCGGCGCCCGACAGCAGCAATTGCTTCTCGATCTCGTAGACCGGCAGCTTGACGAGGTCCTTGCCGACCTCGCCCCGCAGCGCCTTGCGCATGACGTCCGAATAATCGGCGCGGATCATCCCGAGCGCGCGCGGTGAGGCCACCATGGTCAGGGCCGTGGTCTCGCCGGAGCTGACGGCGGCATCGAGCCGGCCGGCAAGGCTGCGCAGGAAGGCGCGCTCGGCCTCATCGTGCCAATCGGTCTGCTCGGCCGAGCTGCGCAGGCCGCCGGCAGCGGCATGCAGGCGACCCGGCGCGTCGCTCCCTTGCGCGCTGGTCATGGGATTGGGCTGCTCGTGCACCTCCCTGGTGTGAAGGTTCGGAAACATCTCGTCGCCGAGGTTTTCCAGAATGAGCGCCTTGCGCCCATCGCACACGACCAGCCAGCCGCCCTTGTCTAATCTCATCTTGTCCATTGCACAGCTCCAAGCAACCTGTGAGCCGGCTCTCCGAATTGGTCGAAGGACTGCCCACGCGACAAGACTACGAACGAAGCCCCGACGGCGAATTGCGCAGGATCAAGAACCGCATCGATGTCCTGCGTGGCCATCGCAGCGCGGGCCGCAGCATTGGTCACTTGCGCGAACCTGGGATAGTCTGGCGGGGTCGAGGTCAGGCCTGCGGCGGACCGGCTGAAGATTTGTTCATCAGCATTACATTTCGGTTCCGCCACAATTTGATCAGAACAACTTCGATATCCTGGATCGCGTCAGCGGAGGAAGACATCATGAATCTCAAGATCGGCCTCGTCGCCGCAGCCCTGTTCGGCGCCATGTTTGGCGCTTTGGCGACATCGCCGGCGGCGTCTGCCATGCCCATCGCGCCCGCGCCTGCGACGCCGCAGGCCTCCGGCATCGAGCAGGTCCGCATGGTCTGCGACGCCTGGGGGCGCTGCTTCTGGCGTCCGAACTACTATGGGTATTACGGGCCCCGGCCGTATTACGGCCCCCGGTATTATGGGCCGCGCTATTACGGCTACGGTCCACGCTATTATGGCCCACGCTATCGCCGCTGGTGACATCTGAAGGGGCCCTCGGGGCCCCTTCGCTTTTGCGAGATCATTCCTTGCGCGGTCATCACCAGCCTGGATCGATTCCAAAACTGATCTAGATCAAGGATGAGATCGGCACGCACCGTCATTCTACGGTGATGGCGGACTTGATCGTTTTTCGATGCCCCCAGACGGGCATGAACGTACAGACGGATCTTGAGAAGCAGCTGAGGCAGGAGAGACGGAGCTTTGCATCCTTCGCCTGTCCCGCCTGCACGCGGCTGCATTTCATCGACCTCGCCTCCGGCCAGCCGATGAGCCGGGAACGTTGACGGTGACATTGATCTGACGGACGTCATGGCATGATGTCCGCAATACTACGGCCTGAAATTCGGTTTACTGAAACGCGATGTTTCGCCATTGATGGCGGTGTATCGACGTTCATTTGATTGTCACATTTCAGCAGCCGGCCAGACCATGTTGTTCGACGCCCTCACTCCGTCCTCAGCTCTTCAACTGATCGGCTTTGCCGACGTCGATGCGTTTCGGCCGATCGAGACGATGGAGGACGCCAGGAGCATCCCGCTCGACATTCCGAACTTCGCCGCGGCCCGCGCCGTCGTCTCCCTGCCGGCGTGCCGCATCATCATGATGAGATCGTTCGCGCGCATCCTCGACACCGCCTATCGGATGCCGGGCGGGATGGTGATCCTGTCCATGACCGACGACCTCCAGGTCAATTTCAAGGGCCTGGATCTCGACGCGCGGTTCTTCGTGACGCTCCGCGGCAACGATGAATGCCACTTCGTCGAGCCTCAGACCAATCATCATGCAATGATCATCTTCTCCCCCGAGCTCAAAGACCGGGGCTGGTTCGATCACGCCGACGATTTGCGGGCTCATGCCGCGAACCGGCCCGCCCTGCTCCACACGCGGCAACTCCTGCTCGACATCCTGCGAACCGCGTCAATGCAGCCGCTCCTGTTCGAGACCACCGAGGCGGCGGCCCATCTGCAGGAGGGCCTGCTGCTCGCACTCGACGATCTGTTTCGGATCGATTCGATGTCGGATCGGAGCGCCTCGGTCCAGGGCGAGCGTTCGATCAAGCTCGTGCAGCGCATCGATGATTACGTCGCAGCCCATCCGACCGTGCCGATCTATACCGCCGATCTCGCCGGTGAGTTCGGCGTCTCGATCCGCACCCTCGGCGGCGCAGTCAGCAAGGTGCGTGGCATGAGCCTGCATCAGTACATTCGCCTCAAGCGGCTGTGGGCGACCCGCGCCCGTCTGCTCAAGGGCGGCGGCGCCACCGTCGCCACGTGTGCGCGCGCGCAGGGCTTCCATCATCTCGGTGAATTTGCCGCAGCCTACCGCGCGACGTTCCACGAGGCCCCGTCCGACACGCTGGCACGCGGCCGGCACAGCCGTATCCCGCCAGCCTGACCGACGCAGCAAGCCCTTGCGACGGTGCGCGGCATCAGCGCCGTTCTGGAACATATCTGGAACGCCAAGGAGGAGTGGCGCGCTCGGAAGGATTCGAACCTCCGACCCTCGGAATCGAAATCCGATGCTCTATCCAGCTGAGCTACGAGCGCCCTGGCCCGGAGGTACCGGACCACAAACCGAGACTTGCCGGACCGGCGGCTGACGAGCCAGCACATCGGACGGCGGTTCGGATTGGTTCGAATTAGCAGAGAGGCCGACCAATAAAAAGCCCTCCCCGCCTCGTTTCGAGACGGATCGAAGGCGGCTGTCACCAGGTCGTGTTGAAGAGCCCGAAATGCGGTTGCTGGGCAACCAGCATCACCGCTCGTCCCTGCTGCGGCGCCGGATGGGCCCTGGCGACCTTGCGCTTGGGCTGAACCGGAGCCTTGGCGGCAGTATCGGTCTTCGCAGCCGGCGTGAACTGGGCGAAGGTCTCGCGCACCCGCGCCTTGGCTGACAGCTCGGCCAAGGCCGCCGACTGGGCCTCCTGCACGGGCGGCTGGGGAGCCACAACCGCGGCGGTCTTCACCGCGGGCGCAGCAATCGTCGGCTGACTGGTGTCGAGGACGACGCGCTCAGGCAGGTGCCGATCGGACCGGATTCGGATCAGGGGCTGATCGTTGCCCGCGGTCGCAACGGCTTGTGCCACAGGCGCCACCGGGAAAGCGAAATTCACCGCGAACAGCAGAGCGAGCAAAGCTCCACCGACAAAGACGAAATACCGAAAGATGGGCATTGGCCGCGCTCCGCCCCCCGCATCCCCGCGTGGGCTCTCCGCCTCAACAGGCGATCTCTTATTTGGTTCCTGGCCCAGCCGTTCGGTTCAAATGGCGATGCGAGGTTTTTTCGCCAAGGACCAGCAAGGACCAAGGAGGGTAACTTTTCCGCTACCGGAACATGCCGCCGTTAAGCACGGCGTGCTGCAACCAGCGAGCATTTCGCCTGATCGGCATTCACGTTGATGAAGCCGATGGGGATATGCGCAAAGGTCTTGCGGCTCTTCATGCTGACCGGATCCGCCAGCACGCGGCTGCGGTTGGTGAGATGACTGCCGTCACGCCGCGCAAAGGCGCAGACGATCTCGACATCCTTTACGGCATAGTCATTGTCGTTTCGCAGCGTGAACGTCACCAGGGCTCTCGAGCCAAGGCCGCCGCGGCGCCAGGTCTGCGATGAAATCCTGAGACGACCGAGTTCGGCAGGTGACTCGGCCGGTGCCTGGGCTTCCGAGGCCGGCGACACAGTTGCGGCCGCATCGCCCGAAGGAGCCGCCTCGACGGCCGCCAGCTCCGCCTTCACCGGCTCAGCACTATTTCCCTTGGACAGAGGCAGCAGCATCCAGACGCCGCAGCCGACAATGATGGCCGCCAGCAGCCACAGAAGAGTGCGGCCAAATGAGACGCTCGCAATCGTCACGGCCCGCGCGACTCGTTCGCCGGTCCCGGCGAAGCGCCCCAATCCGATCCGGTCGAGCCTGGCGTTCATGGTTGCATCACCGATCGCGGCCAAAGCCCATGCAACGACGGACCGGCCACTGCTTACCTTAATCCGGAAGAGGAACTAAGGTTCCCGCGCAGTTGCGAATCGGCAGGGACAGTGGCGATCACCGCCCACGGCCGCTAACATGCGCAGCAACATCGCGAAGGCCCGTTGGGAGAATTGAAATGCCAGTCGTCACTTGGGATCACGTCCATCTGCGCAGCCCCGATCCGGAGGCCACGGCGGCCTGGCTGCGGGACATCCTCGGTGGCGAGATCGTGCACGCGCCGGGACGGATCGACGTGAATCTGGGCGGCGCCAGGATCTTCATCGCGCCGCTCGAGGGCGACAACGCCGTCAACCCGCCGCCTCCGCACCCGCATCAGGGTCTCGATCATTTTGGCCTGACGGTGAAAGACATCGATGCCGTTGCAGCCGAGATCAAGGCCAAGGGCGTCACGTTCACGCGCGAACCGACCACGATCCGGCCCGGCGTGCGCATCTGCTTCATCCGCGGCCCCGAAGGCATCTCCATCGAGCTGCTCGAGCGCGACAAGAAATATACCTGATCCGGCGCAAGCTCCAGCACCCGCGTCCAGTGCAACGTTTGTCGTGCATTTCGCGCGCCAAGCCTGATTCGCAGGCGGCCGGCCTCGCCCCGTCATCAGACCGTCATGACGGCGTCACTCACAAGCCGGAACAACTGCGGCTCGCGGCGGCAACTTCCCGTGGCCGGCCCGCAAACTGCCGCGTTGCGCGAGAGAATGCGCTTTGGCATAAAAGCGGGACCGGTTACGCCATTGGGCGATGGCGGCCGGCCTGCGGGACGTTATGAAAAACGGTCTCTATTCGATTCACGTGACCCTGCTCGATGGTCGAGCCGGCAAGGGCAGCGGCGTGATCCTTTTTCGCGACGGCAAGATCCTTGGCGGCGATGCCTACCTCTATTACACCGGCAGCTACGTAGTGAAGGACAACAACACCTTCAAAGGCGAAGTGCTGGTGCAACGACACACCTCGCCGCGGGGCGACGACAATCCGCTGTTCGGCGGCCCTGCCCCCGTCGGCATCGGCCTCAGCGGCACCTTCACGGACACGCGCGCGGAGATGACGGGCACGGCTCTCGTCGGCAAGGCCAGCCAGATTTTTGGCGCGACGCTGCACAAGCTCGCCGACTTCGACTAGACGCACGAGCTATTCCGCAGCCTGCTCCAGCGGCGCCGTGCGCGGCAGGATGATCTGGATGCGGGTGCCACTGCCCGGTTCGGAATCGAGATCGAGCCGCCCGCCGAGCCGGTTGGTGACGATGCTGTAGACGATGTGCAATCCAAGACCGGTGCCGCCCTGGTCGCGCCGCGTCGTGAAGAACGGATCGAAGGCACGGCGTCGGACGTCGAGCGACATGCCGCAACCATTGTCCGAGAAGATGATCTCGACATTGTCCTTGCCGGACTCGCGGACCTGGATGTCGATGGTTCCCGGCCGGCCGTCCGGGAAGGCGTGCGCCACCGAATTGAGGAACAGATTGGTCAGCACCTGCCCGTACGGGCCCGGATAGCTATTCATGGTGAGATCGGGCTGGCACTCGACATTGAGCGTCAGATTGTGCTTGCGCAGGCCCGGCCTCAGACTCATCACCACCTGCTCGGTGAGGTCGCCGAGATCGAAGCTGCGCTGATCCGAATAGTTGCGGTCGGCGGCGACCTGCTTGAACGACTGGATCAGCTCGGCGGCGCGATTGAGATTGGAGACGAGCTGCGAGGATGCATCGCGGCTGGTGTTGAGGAAGTCGTTGAGCGTGGAGCGGCGCAGCTCGCCGCGCTCGACCTCGGAGGTGAACATCGCGGTCTTGCGCTCCAGCGCGGAGGCGACCGTGAGGCTGATGCCGACGGGATTGTTGACCTCGTGGGCGACGCCGGCGACGAGGCGTCCGAGCGCGGCGAGCTTCTCCGCCTCGATCAGCGAGGCCTGGGTCTCGCGCAGATTGCGCAGCGCGGTCTCGGCGGACTCCTTGGCCTTGCGCATCTCCTGCTCACCGCGCTTGCGCTCGCCGATGTCGAGCGCGACGGTGACGATCCGCTCGATCTCGCCCTCGGCATCGAGCAGCGGCAGCTTGTTGACCAGCCATTGCCGCATGTTGCCGGCGGAGTCCTTGTACTCCTCCTCATAGAAGCCGAGCCCCTTGCGGATGCTGAGCACGCGCTTGTCGTTCTCGTCGGTCTTGGCCGCGCCGTAGCGCGACATCAGGTCGGCCGTGGTGCGGCCGAGCGCGTCGCCGGGTTCGATGCCGAAGATGCCGGCCATATAGCGGTTCATCAGCACATAGCGCAGGTCGCGGTCCTTGACGTTGATCACCGCCGGCACGGTGTCGATGACCTGCTGGAGCAGGCGCCGGCCTTCGGCGATGGCGTCTTCCGCCCGCTTCTGGTCGGTGATGTCGCGCAGCGTGCCCTCGTAGCGGACGATGTTGCCCGCTTCGTCGCGCACGCCGGTGGCGCTGTCCGAGAGCCACAGAATGTCGCCGCTGCGCTGGCGCACCTGGTACTCGAACTCGCGCACCATGCCGTCGCGCGCCATCAGCCGCTGGTATTCGACGCGTGCCTCGGGATGGACGTAGATGGTGTGGGCGATGTCGTTGATGCTGTCGATGAGGTGCTGCGGGCTGTCATAGCCCATCATCCGCGCCAGCGCCGGATTGGCGTTGAGCAGATCGCCGGCCGGCGTCGTGACGTAGATGCCGTCGACAGAGCCCTCGAACAGCTTTCGGTAGCTCTCTTCGGCGAGGCGCTGCTCGGTGAGCGCACGCACCGCCGCCTCGCGCGCCGTGTCGGCTTCCTCCAGCGCGCGTCGGAACACTTCGGCTGCACGGGCGATGTCGCCGATCTCGTTGTCGAGGTCGGCCGACGGGATCGAGGCGTCCTTCCGGCCCGCCGCAAGCGCGCGGATGGAGCGGGCGATCTGCGCGAGCGGGCGCACCGTCCTGCGCACCACGAACAAGGCAGCGCCGATGCCGATCAGCACGCCGATGGTGCCGAGCACGATGCTCTGCCATCGCGCTTCCGTCAGCGTCCGGGCGAAGTCGCGCGACAGCACGTGGCCGCGCCGGTCGCTGACCTCGCGCAGCAATTCGGTGACGCGACCGATCAGCCGGCCCTCGGTTCCCAGCACCTCGCGGTCGATGTCGGCGATCTGCCGCTCGCGAACGGCCACGGCCATGATGGCCTCGGCATAATCGTTCACCGCCGATTTCAGCCGGGCATCGACAATGTTCAGGGCCCGCATGTTCTGCGCGGCCTGCTCGGCCGCGGACGGGTTGCGCGCGAGCAGCCCGAGCGCAATCCGGCTCTGCGCCTCCGACAGGCGCGATGCCAGATCACGGTCGGCCGCACCGGAGACAGCCACATCGAACTGTTCGCGCAGCGGCGGCAGGCCGGCGAGCAGCTGGGCGCGGCGATCGATCAGGGTCGATATCCGCTCGAGGCCGTTGCGATAAGTCGCGAGCCGCTCGGTGACCCCGTCGATCATGTCCTGCTGCTCGGGCGCGAGCTCGATGCGGGTCTTCTTCAGGATGTCGCTGAGCGTCGAGGCCGCCTCGCCGACCTGCTTGAACTGGATGCCGGCGCCGGGATCGGTGACGAAGTCGCGCGCGGCAAGCCGCAACTCGTTCATGCGGCGATCGATGTCCTCGGCGAGGTCACCGACGCTCTGGAGCCTCTGCAGCTCGGCGAAGGTGGTGTCGATGTGTCGGATCGCGATCACGCTCGCGGTCGACGTGACGATGATCACCGCCAGCACCAACAGGAAGCTGCCGAAAGTGAGCTGGCCGATGGAGAGCGAGAATGTTCGCTTTTTCTCAGGGGTCGGCGTCAATTCGGCGGACATTGGGCTTTGAGGGACCGGGATATTGGAGGCCCAATATACGACGTATTGCGGCCCCGGGGAAACATGCCTCGGGCCGCCGATTATCCTTAATATTGTGGGCCGCGGAGCCCCCTTCCCCGATCTATGACGGTTTGACGCTTGCCTGCCGCCGGGCCGGGATCGTCATGGCGGCGACGCCGAGGACCACGCAGGCAAGCCCGATCCAGGCAGTCCGGCTCAGGCTCTCACCGAGGAAGGCGACGCTGATGGCGACCCCGATCGGCACCCGCAGATAGGCCTGCGCGGTGGTGCCGACCGAGCCCAGGGTCTGGATCAGGCGGAAATAGATCGCAAACGCCGCGGCCGTCGAGAACAATGCGAGCGCGAGCAGTGCCAGCACCGAGCTCGGCGACGGCGACAGCGTCCAGGGCTGCTCGACCACGAGCGAGGCCGGGATCAGGACCGCCGCCCCCGCCAGCAGCGAGCCGGCAGCGGGTGCCATGGGGTCGAGGCCCTTGAAGCTGCGGCCGAAGATCGCGGCGCAGGCGTAGCAGATGGTGGCGGCGACGATGGCCGCCTCCGCGAGGAGACCGCTGCCGATGTCGTGGAAGGCATCGACGCCGACGATCAGCAGGATGCCGGCCATGCCCGCGATCACGCCGAACAGCTTTCGCGGGCTTGTCGCCTCGTGGCGGGTGACGACCGCCGTGAGCAGGAAGGTGAAGATCGGTCCGGCCGAGTTGAGGATGGTGGCGAGCGCGGCATCGACATGGCGCTCGCCCCAGGCGATCAGCGTCCAGGGAATGACGCTGTTGAGCACGGCCTGGAAGGCGAAGCGCTGCCAAGCCGCTGCGTCCATCGGCATCCTGATGCCGCGCGCCCACATCACGACGAGCAGCAGGAGGCCCGCGATCGTGGTCCGCGCCGCGATCAAGGTAATTGGGGGAATGGTGGCGACGCCGAGCTTGATGAAGGTGTAGGAGCCGCCCCAGAGCGTCGCGAGCGCGACCAGGAGCGCCAGCTCGACGGCGATGTTGGTGTCCTGCCGGCTGTCCATTCCGCGCGCTCCGTCCCGTTGTCAGGGACGGAACCTAGCGCGTCTGCGGTCGCAGATAGTTCGTTACGTGTCGAAGTGTATTAGCCCAGCGCCCCGACCTCGAACACCTCGCCGTCGTAGCCGGCTTCGCGGGGGATACGGAGCTGACGGCCGGTTTCGGTCTTGGTCATCACGGGCATCACCGTGACGATCGACATGCCCTTGGCATGGTCGAGCGCGTCTTTCACGCTGCCCTGCTTCGCCAGCCGGATCAGATTGCGCGTGGTCGGAAACGGCAGCTTGAAGCGGCCACTCTCGCCGCCCTCCACCGCCTCGCGCGGCGAGACCCAGATCGAATCGGTCGACTCCCTTCCGTCATGGGCGCCGAGCTGATCGGGCGGCGCGGCGGCAAGGAAGAACCATGTGTCGAAGCGCTTGGGCATGCCCTCCGGCGTGATCCAGTGCGCGTAAGGCACGAGCGTGTCGAGTGCGAGCTGGAGCCCGTTGTCGGAGAGAATGTTCAGAAAGCTGATCTTGTGCTCGTTGAGCGCGACGCGGTGCTTGTCGGCGATCTCGCCGGCACGCCTGGCATCGACAGGCGCGCTCGTCCCCTTTGACCGCGCCAGCAGGATGCCGCTCTCTTCGAAGGTCTCGCGGATCGCCGCGATGCGAAAACCGCGATCCGCCTCGCTGAGGCCTTCACCGCCCGAATACAGGTCGGAGCGCGCGACGATCTCGTTGTCGCCGGCATCGACGCTGCCGCCGGGAAACACCAGCGCGCCCGAGTTGAACTCGATCTGATGATGGCGGACCATCATGAAGACCTCGATTTCGTGGCGGCTCTTGCCGTCGACCGTGGGGCCGTCGCGCAGCAGGAGGATCGTCGACGCCGGGCGTGATGATGATGTTTCGGCCATCCAACTAACCTGCCGCGCTGGATTGCGGGCCGAGATTGGCGCGCTTGTCGACGCGGGCGACGCGCGACAGCAGATACTCGACCTCCGCCTTCGCCGTCGCCGTGATGGTCGCGCCGGGCTTGCGCTGGGCGCTGGAGGCGATGATGCCGCGCTTCTGGAGCACGTATTTGCGGATGGTCAGGCCGACGCCGGGCTGCTGCTCGTAGCGGATCAGCGGCAGATGCGCGTCGAACAGATCATGCGCGGCATCGCGCTTGCCGGCCTTGGAGAGGTTCACGACGTCGATCAGAAGCTCCGGGAAGGCGTAGCCGGTCATGGCGCCGTCGGCACCGCGCTCCATCTCGAAGTCCAGGAACGTGCCGCCATTGCCGCAGAGAATCGAGAGCGGACGGAGCGAGCCGTCCTTCTGGAAGCCGCGCAGGGTCGTGATCTTCTCCAGTCCCGGCCAGTCCTCGTGCTTGAGCATCACGCAGTTCGGATTGTCCATAACGATCTTGCGGATCACGGCGGGGGTGAACACCACCGACAGGGTCAGCGGATAATCCTGGAGCACCCAGGGCACATCCGGCCCGATCGCCTCGGCCGCCTGCTTGAAATAGCCGACGATCTGGTCGTCGGTACGCAGGCTCGGCGGCGGCGCGATCATGACGCCGGCCGCGCCGGCGTCCATTGAGGCCTTGGCCAGCGAGCGCATGGTGGCAAAGCCGGGCGCGGAGACGCCGACGATCACCTGCATCTTCCTGGCACGCTTGACGAAGCGCACCGCCACCTGCTCGGCCTCGGCGGCATCGAGCTTGGGGGCCTCACCGAGGATGCCCAGCACCGTGACGCCGTCGCAGCCGACCTCCTCGTAGAAATCGGTCAGGCGATCGATCGAGCGCTCGTCGATCCGGCCGTCGTCGTGGAACGGCGTCGGCGCGATTGCGAAAGTGCCCTTGGCGTCGGCGGTCAGTTTCATCTAGTCCTCGTCTCTCTCTGTTGTCATTCCGGGGCGCGACGCAGTCGCGAGCCCGGAATCCATAACCACGATCCGGAGTATGGATCCCGGGCTCCCGCTTCGCGTGCCCCGGGATGACGGCTCCTAAAACCGCCGCGCGCCCATCTTGATCTGCTCCTCGGAGAAGAAGATCTCCTTGGCGTGATCGGCGATGTCCTGGGCCTTCCAGCCCGTGTGCGGCGGTTTCCAGCCTTCCATTTCCATCATCCGCATCTCGCGCACGCCGCGGGGCCCGGACACGCCCAGCACCTTGCCGGTCTGGTCGCCCGACAAGTCACTGACCATGTATAGCACGGCCGGCGCGATGCCGTCCGGCCCCAGCGCCGCCGAGGGGTTCTCCTTATAGCGGGGCAGGTCTGCGGTCATGCGGGTCAGGGCGCCCGGGGCCAGCGTCCAGATCCGGATGTTGTATTTGCGGCCCTCGATCGCCAGCACGTTGGACAGGCCCCAGATGCCGCCTTTGGCCGCGCCGTAATTGGTCTGGCCGAAATTGCCGATCAGCCCTGATGTCGAGGAGGTGTTGACGATGACACCGCCGCCATTTTCCCGCATCCAGCGAAACACCGGCATGGTGCAACAAAAGGTGCCCTTCAGATGCACCTTGATGACCTTGTCCCAGTCGGATTCGCTGGCCTTTGCGAAGGTCTGGTCGCGCAAAATGCCGGCATTATTGACGAGGATGTCGGCGCGGCCGAAATGCTTGATGGCGTCGTCGAACACCGACTGGCCGCCCTCCATGGTGGAGATGTCGGCGCCGTTGGCGACCGCCTTGCCGCCCTCGGCCGTGATCGCGTCCACCACGAACTGCGCCATCGACTTGTCGGCGCCGGAGCCGTCACGGGGACCGCCGAGGTCATTGACGACGACCGAGGCCCCTTCCCGCGCAAACAGCTTCGCGTAGGCCTCACCGAGCCCGCCGCCAGCGCCGGTGATCAGCGCGACCTTGCCGTCGAGTAGTCCCATGGTGGCCTCTCCCTTGCTCTTATTGTTTCGCGTCCCGGACGCGATGCAGCGTGAAACGCTGCTTCGCAGAGCCGGGACCAGCTCTTTGCGACCGCCTCTGGGCCCCGGCTCTGCAGCGCATCACTGCGTGCTGCGCTGCGTCCGGGGCACGAGACTGCCCTAACCTAAGACCGTCTTGCCGTTCTTGATCACGGTGACGCCGCGCGACTTCACCTTGGCTTCGAACGAGATCGTGTTGCCGTCCTTCCAGAGGTCCATGGTCACGGTCTCGCCGGGATAGACCGGCGAGGAGAACCGCGCGACGTGCTGGCGGAAGGCGCTGGCGTCGTAGTCGGCATAGGTCTGCAGCACGCCGCGGCAGGTGATGCCGTAGGTGCACATGCCGTGCAGGATCGGACGCGGGAAGCCGGCCTTCTTGGCGAACTCGGGATCGCTGTGCAACGGATTGCGGTCGCCGCAGAGGCGATAGACCAGCGCCTGGTCGGGACGCGTGGTGATGTCGATGGTCTTGTCGGGCGTGCGCGAGGGGATCTTGTGCGGATCTGGCTGGGTCAGGCTCGGCCCGCCAAAGCCGCCGTCGCCCCGGGCAAAGCGCGAGGCGACGAGTGTCGCAAGCTTCTCGCCCTTCTCGTTCTTGAGCACGGTCTGGTGCGCGATGACGACGCCCTTGTCCTTGCCCTTGTCGTAGACCTCAACGACGGAGGAGTCGGCCGTGATGTGCGCGGCCACCGGCAGCGGCTGGTGGAAGGTGATGTCGCGCTCACCGTCGACGACCATGACGCGGTTGAGGTTCATCTCGCCGGGGCCCGCGCCCCAGGCTGCGACGGACGCAAACGTCGGTACCACCTTCAGCGGCCGCGGCGTCAGCGTGCCCTCGTTGACGAAAGCGAGCTCCTTCTCGTCCATGGGATCGGCGCCGAGGCCGATGCCATAGGCATAGAGCATCACCTCGCGGTCGGTGTAGGCGTATTTCTGGCCAAGGTTCTTCAGGCCTTTGAGCTCTTCGTATCTGGCGGACATTTTTTTGGTTTCCTCTGGTTCTCATCCTCATGGTGAGGAGGCGCTCTTGCGCCGTCTCGAACCATGAGGATGCCCGAAACGCTTCTTTGCCGCGGCCATCCTTCGAGACGCTTGCTTCGCAAGCTCCTCAGGATGAGGACCGCCCTAGGCCGGTGTGAAGAACGGCAGCGGTGCGCCGTCGGTCGGCTTGAACACCACCTTCACCTTCTGACCGATCTTCAGCTTCTCGAGATCGCAGTCGACGAAATTGGTCTGTACCGACGGCCCCTCCTTCAGCGTGACGTAGCCGATGGCATAGGGCCCGGTCGGCGATTTCCGCATCAGGCTCCAGGTGTAGATCGTGCCCTCGCCCGACGCTTCCTCCCACACCGTCTTGTCGGAGTAGCAGAACGGGCAGATCGAGCGCGGGAAGTAATGCGCTTCGCCGCACGCCGTGCAGCGCTTGATCATGAACTTGCCTTGCTTGGCTGCGTCCCAGAACGCTGCGGTCTCGGGATTCGTCACCGGAGCCGGATATTTCTTTGCATCTACCATCACACGCGCTCCAGAATGGCCGTCGAGGCGGCGTGGCGGACGCCCAGGAGGCCGCCGGTGCCGTGGGCAATGGCGAGATCGCAATTCCTGACCTGCACCTTCGGATGCGCCTCGCCGCGCAGCTGCCTGACGGCCTCGATGATCTTGGTCATGCCGCCGCGGTTGACGGGATGGTTGCTGCAGAGGCCGCCGCCATCGGTGTTGAACGGCAGCTTGCCGACGCCCGAGATCAGATTGCCGTCGGCGACGAACTTGCCGCCCTCGCCCTTCTTGCAGAACCCGAGATCCTCGAGCTGCATCAGCACCGTGATGGTGAAGCTGTCGTAGATCGAGGCGTATTTGATGTCCTTCGGCGTGATGCCGGCTTCCTCGAAGGCGCGCGGGCCGGACCAGATGCCGGCGGAGTACGTGAGATCGAGATCCTTGCCGCCGCGCGGGCCCTTCATGGCTTCGCCATGGCCGATCAGCTTGACCAGCGGCTTCTTCAGGCTCTTGGCAATCTCCGGCGTCGTCACGATCAGCGCGCCGCCGCCGTCGGAGACGACACAGCAATCCATGCGATGCAGGGGATCGGAGATCATCGGCGAGTTCAGGACGTCCTCGACGGTGACGACGTCCTTGAGCATCGCATGCGGATTGTATTGCGCGTGATGGGAGGCTGCGACCTTGATCCAGGCCAGTTGCTCCGAGGTGGTGCCATAGTCGTGCATATGGCGCATGGCACACATGCCGTAGGCATTGTGCGTGGTCGCGCCGTAAGCGGATTCGAAATCGACCTCGGCGCCGGCCGCACGCGGCGGCATCGCGCCGGTGCGCGGCTTGCCGGCGAGCGTGATCAGCGCGATCGAGCACTTGCCTGCCGCGATCGCCTCAGCGGCGTGGCCGAGATGGATGATGTAGGAACAGCCGCCGGTCTCGGTGGAATCGACGTGGCGGAGCTTTTTGGTGTTGAGGCCGAGATAATCGACCATCGGCCAGGCGCCGCCCGGAGCATCGCCCGCGCAGAAATAGCCGTCGACGTCGTCCTTGCTGATCCCGGCATCCTCGATCGCGCCCTTGGCGACCTCGGCATGGAGCTGGGCGGTGGATTTGTCCGGCGCATGCCGGGTCGGGTGTTCGTAGATCCCGGCAATGTAGGCCTTGCCCTTGATGGTCAAACTTCAGGTCTCCGCTGGCTTTTCTTATTTGCCCCGTTTTTCTGAACCGCACTGGGCAGATTGGCAAGCGCGGAAATATTCCGCCCCGCGAGAGGGCAGCGGACTGGCGCAAGTGGGGTATGTTCTGGTGTCCCGGACGCGCAGCAACGCTTCAGCGTTGCTGCGCAGAGCCGGGACCCATGCGGCCGCGTTTTCGTTGCGAGCTGGGCCCCGGCTCAGCAGCGCATCACTTCGTGCTGCAGCGTCCGGGGCACGAGACCTTGTCCTGCAGACACGCCCCCGCATCCTCGCGGCATGTTTCGCCCGAGCTTTGCTTCCGTCTCGCTCCCTCCTTGAACAGAGGGTGCAGGGAAGACCGGGTGCCGGCTGGGCACCCACGGTCCGCTGTGCGCGATTGCGCGAAGAACAGATGCACAGCGGCATACAGGTGCGGCCAAACATCCGGCCTTCCCTGCGCAGTGGCTTTACGGCTTATGTCGCGCTCTCCCCGGGGAGCGATGCACTATTGCCCCCGTCGCCTTGCGAGCGAAGCGCAAGACTTGACGCCAGCCTGCGGGCGTCAGGACCACACGATTTTGCCGTACGCGAGACCGCGCCCGTCGTGCACGAGACAATCGCCCGCGCGACGCAGCCCGCGTCCACCGCCACTCACCCCGCGTTTCGTGACGATCGCGATACGCCCCTCTTGAGGGATGAGGTGGCGGACCGATACGACAATTCCGAATTTCGGTAAAGTGGAATGTTTTTGCGCGCGGGGATTGACTCGTCTCTTGGATGTTTCGCCCGGCGGTAACACAAGGGGTGGTGTCGCAGGGTGGGCAAAGCGAAGCGTGCCCACGTCCTTTGGGCAATCATGGCGAGGTCGTAGGCACGGCGCTTCGCGCCTTTGCCCACCCTACGGGACCTTGCGCCGTCCCAACCAGTTGCCTTCCGTCAGGTCGGGCTGTGCGGCACGGGCCACAGCGGATGCCTCCGCAGCGAGCTGTGAACATTGCTCGCTCGTCCGATACGAGGGGTGAAAGACAGACTCTTCGCTACGAGGCGGTGCTCGGGCGCGCGCGATAACGGAACGCGGTCAGCCCGGCGAACATCAGGCCGAGGACGAGAAGAACAGCGCCTCCCTTCACGCCAAAACTGTCCTGGTGTTGGCGCTCGGCCGCGTCGTCGACGATCAGGGGCCGCGCATCAGGTTTGCCCGTGAGATAGCGGATCCTGATCTGTCTGACGGTCTGGACGCCGTTGCGCGTGATCTGCCGCCAGAAGGCCGGGCTGATATGGGTCGGTCCGTAGGCCTGCTGTCGTCCGCTCTTGTCGGTCCACGCCAGCGTCACGAGATAGCTCGGGGCCTCACCGGCCTTGTTCACCTCACCGTAGGCGCGGGTAACATCGGCGGTAGCTTCATCGCCATGGGCGAGGATCTCATTCAACGTGCTTTGCTCAATGTAGGAGTTCACCAGCATGTAGCCGCCGAACGGAAGCATCACAGCAGTCAGGGTCCCGAGGATGTAAGGAAAGGGACGCCTTGCTCCGGCGGCGATCGTCGCGCTCCCCGGCCCGTCTCGACGCGCCGACCATGCCTGCCATCCGATCACGAGCATCACGAGCACGGCGCAAACGCCCGCTCCCGCCGCCATGAACCTCGACGTGGACCGGATGTGGCTCAGATGGTCGTCGAGATCTTCGACAATGACCGGAAGCGATGAATCGTCGTCAACGGCCTGGATTGGGATCGTCAGGAGCTTGAGCTGATTGCCAACCATGATCCGCGCCGCATAGGCAGCACTGACCGCTATGCCCGTGCGCTCGCGCTGGACGCCATCCCTGCCGGTCCACTGCAATCCGATCGACAGATTTTCGTCGACATAGCGCGGCCAGCCGCCGTCAAACACGAACGGAAACCGCGGCGAGACGACTTTGGCCGAAATGATCTTTCCGGTGGTGCCATAGCCATCGCGCATGACGCGTTCGATGGCATGCTGATTCCAGAACATCCCCAACGCCGCCAACACACCGACGGCCAGAAACAGAATCAACACAGTGCGCAATGACATCGATCATCGCCCCGCATAGCGCACGGCCGCATCGCCCGGCGCGCTTCACTATCTCAAGTTGCTGATATCGCGCGGCCACAACTCTTGTCAAACGGATGAATTTAGTCCGTAGGGAAAAAGCGACTTGTCCGCCTTAGCTCGAAGGGCGACGGCGGAAGCGTGCCCACGTCTTCTGGTGCAGTCGTGGCGAGATGGTGGGCACGGCGCTTTGCGCCTTTGCCCACCCTACGAGAGCGCCTTATTCCTGGAAGGAGTGCCGTAGGGCGGATTAGCCGAAGGCGTAATCCGCCGTATTGATCTCCACGGCAACGGACGTGGCGGATTACGCTTCGCTAATCCGCCCTACAGCACCTACGGAACCGCCCTACTCGGCCGCGATCTGCCTTGGCGCGGGCGGCGGGCTCGCGAGGTCGGCGGCGAGCTGGGCGTAGCGAACCTTCGCATCCGCCACTGCCTTCTCCTTCACCGGACCATAGCCGCGGATGCGATCGGGCAGCGACAGGAGTTCCACCGCGGTGTCGATCGTGACCGGCGACAACAGGCCGAGCACGGTTGCGACGTCCTTTTCGTAGCCGGCGATCAAATCACGCTCGAGCTTGCGGTCGGCGCTGCGGCCGAAGATGTCGAGCGGCGTTCCGCGCAGGAATTTGAGTTTCGCCAGCACGCCGAAGACGTTCAGCATCCAGGGGCCGAAGGCTCGCTTCTTCGGGCGTCCCAGCGCGTCGAGGCCGCCGCCGAGGATCGGCGGCGCAAGGTTGAAGTTGAACTTGAAGTCGCCCTCGAACTGATCGCGGAGCTGCTGGGCGAAGGCGCCGTCGGTGTAGAGGCGCGCGACTTCGTATTCGTCCTTGTAGGCCAGCAGCTTGGCGTAGTTCACTGCGACCGCGCGTGGCAACGCATCGCCATAACCGCCCTTCACCGCGGCGTCGCGCACCTGGTCGATCAGCCTGCGATAACGCTTGGCGAGACGGCTGTTCTGATAGGCCGTGAGGTGCTTGGCGCGGTGCTCGATGACTTCATCGAGCGTCATGGCCTCCAGCGACTTGGGCGCTGCGACCTGGTCCGTGCCCTTCAGCATGTCGGCAAGACGGGCGGGATCGGCGACCGCGAGGCGACCAAGGCGGAAGGCCTCCTTGTTCATCTTGATCGAGACGCCGTTGACCTCGATCGCCTGCTCGATCGATTCCGCCGAGAGCGGGAACAGGCCCTTCTGATAGGCATAGCCCATCATCATCATGTTGGTGGCGATGCTGTCGCCGAGCAGCTGCTCGGCCGGCTTGGTAAAATCGAAGAAGACCGAGTCCTTGTGCAGCGCCGTTTCCAAGAGCCCATTCAGCTTGCGGGTCTGGAAATTGAAGTCGCGGTTGAGGACGAAATCGGCGGTCGGAATAACGTGGCTGTTGATGATGCCGCGGGTCCGTGTGGAGTCGCAGAGCGAGATCGTGTCCTTGGCGACCGCGACCACCTCGTCGGCGGCGAGCACGAGATCGGCCGTGCCGGTGACGATGCGCGAGCAGGTCACTTCCGCGGGGTGATCCGACAGGCGGACATGGCTGAGCACCGCCCCGCCCTTCTGTGCAAGGCCCGACATGTCGAGGATCATCGAGGCCTTGCCCTCGATATGGGCGGCCATGCCGAGCAGCGCCCCGATGGTGAGAACGCCGGTGCCGCCGACGCCGCCGACCGCGATGTTATAGGGCTTGTCGAGTGTCGGCCGCGACGCCGGCTCGGCAATCGCACCGATGTCGGAAAGGTCGGCCGGCGCGCGGTGGCGTGGCTTGCCGCCATCGACGGTGACGAAGGACGGGCAAAAGCCCTTCAGGCACGAATAGTCCTTGTTGCAGGAGGACTGGTTGATGGCGCGCTTGCGACCGAACTCGGTCTCCAGCGGCTCGACCGAGATGCAGTTCGATTGCACCGAGCAGTCGCCGCAGCCTTCGCAGACGGCCGGATTGATCATGACGCGGCGCGCCGGATCCTCCATCAGGCCGCGCTTGCGGCGGCGGCGTTTTTCCGCGGCGCAGGTCTGCACGAACACGATCGCCGATGTGCCCTTGTGTTCCCGGCACATCTTCATGACGTTTTGCAGCTCGTCGCGATGGTAGAGCTTCACGCCCGGCGCGATGGTGCTGGCCGGATAGGCATCGGGCGCCTCCGAGACCAGATAGATCTCGCGGATGCCTTCGGCGTGGAGTTGATGGGTGATCTGCTGCGGCGAGAGATCGCCGTCATGGCGCTGGCCGCCGGTCATGGCCACCGCGTCGTTGTAGAGGATCTTGTAGGTGATGTTGGTCTTGGACGCCACCGCCTGGCGGATGGCGAGAAGGCCCGAGTGGAAATAGGTGCCGTCGCCGAGATTGGCGAAGATGTGGTTCTCGTTGGTGAAGGGTGCGATGCCGACCCACGGCACGCCCTCGCCGCCCATATGCGTAAAGGTCTCGGTCGAGCGGTCCATCCACAGCGCCATGAAGTGGCAGCCGATGCCGGCGAGCGCCCGGCTGCCTTCGGGGACCTTCGTCGAGGTGTTGTGGGGACAGCCGGAGCAGAAATACGGGGTGCGGGAGACAGGTGCGACCGCTTGCATCTGGGTGGCCTGACGGCCGTTGAACCAGTCGGCCTTGGCGCGGAGCATCGAAGCAATCTCAGGGTTGAGATCGAGCTTGAGAAGTCGCTCGGTAAGCGAGGTCGCAAGCGAGGCAACGCTGAGCTCGGCGGCGAAGGTCAGGAAGCGCTTGTCGTGCTCGTCCATCTTGCCGACGATGCGCGGGCGCACGTCATCGCGCCAGTTGAACAACACCTGCTTGACCTGGTTCTCGACGATCTCGCGGCGCTCCTCGACGATGAATATCTCTTCGAGGCCGATGGCGAATTGATGCACGCCTTCCGGCTCCAGCGGCCAGGGCATGCCGATCTTGTAGAGGCGAAGGCCGATCTTGGCAGCGACCTCTTCGGTGACGCCGAGCTCGCGCAGCGCCTGACGGACGTCCTCATAGCTTTTGCCCGACGCCATGATGCCGAAACGGGCGTTCGGCGAATCCATGGTGATGCGGTTGACCTTGTTGGCGCGCGCAAAGGCGATCGCGGCAAAGCCCTTGTAGTCCTGCAGGCGACGGTCCTGCTCGAAGCGGTCGTCGGGCCAGCGCAGATTGAGTCCGCCTTGCGGCATCTCGAAATCGGCGGGGATGATGAACGGCTTCATCTCGTCGGTGAGATCGATCTCGGCGGTGGTCTCCACCGTCTCCGTGATCACCTTCATGCCGACCCAGCAACCGGAATAGCGTGACATCGCGATGCCGAGCAGACCCATCTCGATCATCTCGTGGATGCTCGAGGGATAGAGATACGGCATCAAGGCCGACATGAAGGCGTGGTCGGATTGATGCGGGACGGTCGAGGATTTTGCGCCATGGTCGTCACCGGCAAGGCACAGCACGCCGCCGTTCTTGGCGGAGCCTGCGGCATTGCCGTGGCGGAACACGTCGCCGCAGCGATCGACGCCGGGGCCCTTGCCGTACCAGATGCCGACCACCCCGTCGTATTTCGCGCCGGGCGAGAGGTTAAGCTGCTGCGAGCCCCAGATGGCGGTGGCCGCCAGATCCTCGTTCACGCCGGGCTGGAACTTGATGTTGTACTGTTCGAGATGCTTGCGGGCGGCAAACAGCTGCTGGTCGTAGCCGCCGAGCGGCGAGCCGCGATAACCGGAGATGAAGCCCGCGGTGTTGAGGCCGCTGGCGCGGTCGCGCCGGATCTGGGCCATGGGCAGGCGGACCAGGGCCTGGATGCCCGTGGTGAAGACATGCCCGGTTTCCTGGGTGTATTTTTGATCGAGACTGATCGGACCCTGGTTGATTCCCATGCTGTCCTCTTTTTGCGCCCTGTTCAGGTCTTGCTGACTTAAGCCGTTGCCTTCCCGTTGTTTTTAGCTAGGGCGCGCCGACCAGTTTCGCCACTCTATGTCGGATATTTCACGATCCGCATCACAAATCTGGACCAAAGGGAGCGCCGGGTAAAAATCGCAACTTCGTGGCCTGAAACACGCTGGGCATTTTCAATTTGTGTCACCATACCCCCACTGTGGCGAAACGAACTGATGCCCCTGTCGTGCCCGATGCGGGCGATTGGTCGCAGGAGAGGCTTGCGATGCGGACGATTCTGACTGGCTCGGCTCTTGTCGGCCTGGCGTTGTGCAGTGCGGTTGCAAGCGCAGCCCGCGCTGCCGAGCCGTCGCCGGAGCTGATCGCCTACGGCAAGACGCTGGTCGAGGCCGGCGACTGCGCGGGCTGCCACACCGCCGATCCGGCACAACCGTTCGCGGGCGGCAAGCGCATCGACACGCCATTCGGCGCGATCTATGCGCCGAACCTGACCCCGGACCGCGACACCGGGATCGGCGCCTGGCTGGATGCCGATTTCACCCGCGCATTGCGCACGGGCGTCGCGCCCGACGGGTCGAACTACTATCCGGCCTTCCCCTATCCCTACTTCACGAAGATGACGAAGGACGACACGCTGGCGATCCGCGCCTATCTCGGCACGCTTGCGCCCGTCGTCAGCCGCAACAAGCCGCCGGAGCTGCGCTGGCCGTTCGGCTATCGCGGCCTGATGCGGGTCTGGAACGCGATGTATTTCAAGCCCGGCCTGTACGAGCCGGACCAGAGCCAGAGCGCGGCGTGGAATCGCGGCGGCTATCTCGTCACCGGGCTCGGTCATTGCGGCGCCTGCCACACACCGAAGAACTATTTTGGCGCGGACAAGCAGGCGCAGGCGCTCGCGGGCAACGAGGTCGGTGGCTGGTACGCGCCAAGGCTCGACGGCGCTTCCCGCACGGGCCTGAAGTCGTGGAGCGAGGCGGACATCGCCGAATATCTGCAGAGCGGGCGCAATGTCAGGAGCCATGCCGGCGGGCTGATGGCGGAGGTCGTCGTCAACTCGACCTCGAAGATGAGCGATGCCGATGTGCGCGCGATCGCGGTGTACCTGAAGAGCCTGCCGCCGTCGCGGCGCGAGACGATCGTGACGCCGCCTGACGATGCCGAGATGAAGGCGGGCCAGGCGGTCTACGCAAAGCTCTGCATCGCCTGCCATGAAGCCGACGGCTCGGGGGCGCCGCGCATCTATCCACCGCTGCCGGGCAATGCGCTCCTGCAATCGATCAATCCGTCCTCGACGTTGCGCATCATTCTCGACGGCGCCCACACCGTGACCACACCGCGCGCGCCCAACACCGGCGAGATGCCGCCCTATGCCAGGCTGTCCAATGAGGAGATCACGGCGGTGACGAACTACATCCGCAACTCCTGGGGCAATGCGGCCCCGCTGGTGACGCCGGCGCAGGTGGCGAAGGCCAGGAAGCAGGAGTAGCTCCATCCCCGTCATCGCTGTAACGACGATGTGGATGGAGTGAGGTCACGTAACCTCTACCTCTCCTCCTCCCCGGTGAACACGAATTTCGGCATCTCCCATTTGTAGCGCACCGCGAGCAGGCGCAAGCTGAGACCGAGCACGAAGGTCAGGATCGTCCAGAGCTCGGCGTTGAGGTTGAGGCCGAAGGCGGTGGCGTAAAACAGTCCCGTCACGACCGAGACGCTGGCGTAGAGCTCGGACCGAAACAGCAGCGGCACGTCGTTGCAGAGCACGTCGCGCAACACGCCGCCGGCGCACCCGGTCACCATGCCCGAGACGATCACGATCGGCAGCGAAGCATCCATCTGCCAGGCGACGTCGCAGCCGGCCATGGTGAAGACGACGAGCCCGATCGCGTCGAGCACGATGAAAGCGACCTTCAGCCGGTGCACGAGGCGCGCGAACAGAATGGTGAGGAAGGCCGCACCACCGGCCAGCGCCAGATAGATGGGATTGGCGACCCAAACCAACGGATAGTGCCCGAGGAAGAGATCGCGCAACGTGCCGCCGCCAAGCGCGGTGATGCAGCCGAGGAAGCATACACCTAACCAGTCCATGCTGCGGCGTCCGGCAGCAAGTGCAGCCGTCATGCCCTGGGCGGCTATCGCAACCAGGGACAGGAAATGCAGCACGGTATCGCTTGGCGGCAAACTCCACATTGGCTTGTTCCCTCGCGATTGTCCTCGTCGCAGCCATGGAACTCGCGTCCAGTTCCCGAATGAACAGGTTCCCGATTCCCGGTGGCGGGGCAACATCCGACGAAAGCATAAGGAGGCGCGGAACAGAATCTCGCATCCACGGGTTGTCCGGGCGTCACAACCGAGGAGACAATCGATGGCTGACGACCGTTTTCCCAACGATCCGTACCGCCCGAACCTCGCCGACGATGAGTATCTTCGCGCGGCGCGCCGGGATGGCGACCTTCAGGCCGATCCCGAGCTTGGCGAAGGCCCCGCCTCCAGCGGCAAGGTTGCGTTATTCGCCGTTGCGATTGCACTGGTGCTGGGTGCCGTGTTCTACGGCCTGAACAATACGACCACTGGCAACCAGGCCAGCAACGCGCCGGCGACTCAGACCGCACAGCAGGCGCCTCCTGCCAATCCGGCCGCGCCTCCCGGTATGCGCGACGTGACGCCGCGCAACAACACCGAGCCGGGCGTGACGACCGGTGCGGCGCCGACGAAGCCGGCCCCGGACACGCAGAAGCCGTCTGACGGCGCGAAGTAACACTTCGCAATAGCGCGTGAAGCGGCGGGACTCAAAAAGTCCCGCCGCTTTTTCGTTGTGTTCCTAGCTGAACATCTTGTTGAGTTCGCCGCCGGGATAACCGCTGCCGAGTTCAGTGAATGTCCCCTTCTCCGCCATCTCCTTTGCCGCACGCATGAAGCCGCCCCAGGCGGCGCGGGCGAGCGAGCCGCCGACGCTGATCCGGCGCACGCCGAGATCTTCGGCCTGCTGCAACGACAGGCCGGAGGCGCCGATCAGGAGGTTGAACGGCTTTGGTGCGACAGCCTTCACCACAGCAGAGATGTCCTCGCGGGTCTTCAAGCCCGGCGCATAGAGGCAGTCCGCGCCGGCATCGGCGTAAGCGGTGAGCCGGTCGATGACGAGCTTCAAATCGGTCACGCCCCACAGATAGGCTTCGCAGCGGCCGACCAGCAGCGTGCCGCTGTCGCCGATCGCCTTGCGCGAGGCCTTGATGCGCTCGACCGCGAGTGCGCGATCGTAGAGCGGCTTGTCCTTGTCGCCGGTGGAATCCTCGATCGACAGGCCGGCGACGCCGGTGCGCACGCAGCGCTCGACATTGTCCGCGACCCTGTCCGGCTCGACCGCAAAGCCGCCCTCGAAATCGGCGTTGACGGGGATGTCGACGGCCGAGCTCAATGCTGCCAGATGCTGACAGACGTCCTCGACGTTGACGTGGTTGTCGGCCTTGCCGATGGTCCAGGCAAAGCCCGCGCTCGACGACGCAATCGCCTTGAAACCGAGATGCTGCAATGCCTTGGCACTGCCGTTATCGACCGGATTGGGCAGGATGAAGCAGCCGCTTTCGTGCATCTTCTTGAAGGTGGCGCGCTTGTCCGCGGTCGTGACGTGCATGTTTCTTCTCCCTTTGTTGGCCGCGCAGACATAGGCGCCCTAACCCGGCAGCGCCAGTGCGCGCCTGGCAGCGCCAGTGCGCACCCGGCTGCGCTAGTGGGCGTCGTGCACCGCCCGGCTGTCCTTCGGCGCCTGCTCGCGATCATTCATGCCGTAGTCTCTGACCACGCTGGCGATGCGCAGATGATAATCGGCAAAGATCTGCGCGCGGCCCTTGGCCTGGGTGCGGCGGTGCTCCATCGAGTTGCGCCAGGCCTGCACCGCCGCCTCGTCACGCCAGAACGACACCGACAGGATCTTGCCCTTCTCGGTCAGGCTCTCGAAGCGCTCGACCGAGATGAAGCCGTCGATGGTTTGCAGGATCGGCTTCAGATCGGCTGCGAGGTCGAAATAGTCCTGGCGGTGTTCCGGCTTCGGCCAGACCTCGAAGATCACGGCGATCATGGGCATCTCCTGCTGCTATCGGACCTACAATACCACCTTGCGCAGGAAGGTGCGCTCTTCCGCGAGGATGAATTTGTGTTCCTCGGCGAAATGGAAATTCGCCATTCCTTCCGCGTCCTGCCGCAGCCGCGCGCGATAGGCCTCGTATGCGGCCAGACTCTCGAAGCTGATCAGACCGAAGGCGATGTTGTTGGTGCCTTCATGCGGCATGAAATAACCGATCAGGTCACCGCCGCATTTCGGGATGATGGTGAGCCAGCGCTTCGAATATTCCTCGAACTGCGCGCGCTTGAACGGGTCGATCTGATAGCGGATGAAGACGGTGACGGACATGATGGCTCCTGGGTTGCGACCGCCATTGCGAGCGAAGCAAAGTCTCGTAGGGTAGGCAAAGCGACTTGTCCGCCGTAGCTCGAAGAGCGAAGGCGGAAGCGTGCCCACGTCGTTTCCCCGCAACGACGAATGGTGGGCACGTCGCTACGCTCCTTTGCCCACCCTACGGCTTCGCTGCGCGCGCAATGACGACTTGGTGAGAGGCTACGCCCTTGCCCGACTACAATGCTTCGGCTACCATCGAAGCATGAAATCAGGACCCGACATCGCCCTGGTCGCTTCGCTGGTCGGCGATCCCGCGCGCGCCAACATGCTCACCGCGCTGATGAACGGCCGCGCGCTCACGGCGAGCGAGCTGGCGCAGGAGGCCGGCATCACGCCGCAGACTGCGAGTTCGCATCTGGCCAAGCTCGAGGCCGGCGGGCTGGTCGAGCCGGAGAAGCAGGGCCGCCACCGCTACTATCGCCTCACCGACGACGACGTCGCCGGCGTGCTCGAGGGCCTCGCAGGCCTGGCCGCGCGGACCGGCCACATGCGGGTGCGCACCGGGCCGAAGGACCCGGCGCTGCGGCGCGCGCGGATCTGCTACGACCACCTCGCCGGCGATCTCGGCGTGCAGATGCTGGATTCCCTGCGCGAGCGGAATCTGGTCAGGCAGAAAAAGCAGGACATCGAGCTGACGGCTGAGGGCGAACGCTTCCTCGCCAAGCATCTGCAGATCTCGACCGGCATGCTCACCCATCCGCGCCGCCCGGTGTGCAAGGCCTGCCTCGACTGGAGTGAGCGGCGGCATCACCTCGCCGGCACGCTGGGGGCCGCCATGATGCAGCGCTTCGCCGAGCTGAAATGGGCGGCGCGCGACGCCACGCCCGGCAGCCGCGTCGTCAACTTCACCCGCACCGGCGAGAAGCAGTTTGCCGCGCTGTTCGGCGACGGGAAGGACTGACCCGCGCGCCGCGGCACCGGCAGTGCGCGCCTGAATGCTCCCGGGCCGGCGTCCTGGAGGATTTCTGCCGAGCCGGCCGCCAACACCAGTTTCTGTCGCGCCAAGCCGCATGCGGGGAACGTTCATGCCGCATTCAGGTCATGATTGGCAGATTTGGATCGCACCGTGTCGGCGTGTTGCAAAATTTAACATGTCGAATCGTGTCTTTTGATTCATTGTGCGCCGCAAGCGCCAAGCCGCTAAAGACTTGCTCCAAAGACTTGCCCCAAAGACCCGCCCCCGAAAGACCTGCCCCAAGGACGAGAAGGAAGATCACATGAAATACCTGTTCGCCGCCGCTATGCTCGCCAGCGCGGTTGTCGGTTTCAGCGAGGCCGCCAGCGCCGCGCAGGGTTGCGGCCCGGGTTGGTATCGTGGCGCCTACGGCGGCTGTCGCCCGATGCGCGGCGCGGTCGTTGTGCGCCCCGCCCCTGTAGTGGTCGCTCCGCCCGTCGTCGTCGTGCCGCGCGCGCGTGTTTGCCCCTATGGCTTCCGCTGGTACGCCGGCCGCTGCCGCCCGTTCTGATCTCTTTGCATCGCAAGATGGCCGCGCAGGTTCAGCCTGCGCGGCCATCTTCGTTTTCAGGCTTGTTCGTTTTCAGGCTTGCTGCCGACGATTCGTCCGCCTTGGAGTTTCGGCGGCCAGAAAACGAAACGGGGACCGCAGCTGCGATCCCCGTCCAATTCGCGGCTTGCCGCGGCTTACCAGTGGCGGCGGTGCCAGCGCCGGCGATGCCGGCGCCAATGACGGTGCCCCCAGCCGTGATGACGGCCATGCCAGTGAACCTGTTCGGGCGTCAGCTTGGCGGCTTCCTCGCTGGTGGTGACGGCCGGATGAGCGTCGGGATTGCCTTGCGGCGTGCGAGCGGGATCACTGAGCGGCTGCGGCGACAGCGGCGCGGCCTGCGCGGTCGCGGCGAAGGCGGCGGCGCCCGCCGTCACCCCCAGTGCAAGTTTCAAAAAGTTTCGACGCTCCATGACATGTCCTCTAGGCTACCTGGCAAGTGATGCAGAGGGAGTGTCGCGGTCACGACATGAACCAAGGCTGAATCCTGTGTTCAGATTCAAGAATGAAGTGAGGTGGAGAATTCGTAGCTAGGATGGACCTCGCTACTTCGCAAACTCCTGCGCCAGCACCAGCGTCTCGCGCGAACGCTTGACGTCGGGCCAGTCGCGCTTGAAATCGGCGACGAGTTGCTTGAGCGCATCGCCCTTCAGCACCGCCGCAAGCTTGGCCTCGTCATCGAACTGATACATCGCCTGATGCAGCGAGGGATCGTCCAGGCTCCAGAACCGCCAGGCTTTACTCACGCCGAATGCCTTCACCGCGTCGGGCACATGTTCCGTCTCGTACCATTTGTCGAAAGCAGCGCGCTGGGCGGGATCGGAGACGGTGGCGCGGACGACGAAGAAAGCTGATGGCATCGGGTTTCCTCCTGTTGTTTGGCGCGAGCCTAGCCGGATACGCCGCCGCCGACAAAAAGACTTGGCGCGGGTGTCGGAACGGGCGCCCTTCGCTCGTCCTTTGTTTCGAACCAGGACACGGAGACAGCAAATGGCCGACCTCACCCTGACCACCTTCAATTGGGTTCCCGAACCGCCGCGCGGATTCGTGCGCGACCTTCGCGTGCGCTGGGCGCTCGAAGAGGCCGCGCTGCCCTATCGCGTCGCGAGCGCCCCGTTCGACGATCGCGGCGCCGCACATTTCGCGCACCAGCCGTTCGGCCAGGTGCCGTGGCTGACCGACGGCGACCTCTCGATCTTCGAGACCGGCGCGATCCTGCTGCATCTCGGCGGGCTCAGTGCGAAGCTGATGCCGACCGATCCGCGCGGCCGCGCCGAGACGACGGAATGGGTGTTCGCGGCACTCAATTCGGTGGAGATGGCGAGCCTGCCCTGGGGAATGTCGAAGTTCATGGGCCATCCGACCGACACGGCGGCGTGGAAATTCGTCGACGACTTCCTCAAGCTTCGGCTGAAGCATCTCGAGCCGGTGCTGGCCGGCCGCGAATGGCTGGCCGACTCCTTTTCCGTCGCCGACATCCTGATGGCGGACGTGCTGCGCGTCATCGGTGGTTTCGACGGGCTGGCGGACAGTCCTGCCTGCCGCGCCTACGTCGCGCGCGCCACAGCCCGCCCGGCGTTCATCAAGGCCCATGCCGACCAGATGGCGCATTTCGCCGCCGCGGATAAGGCGCGCACCGGTGCGTAGGGCGGATTAGCGGAGCGTAATCCGCCAACGCCTGCATCCGGCGATAAAGACATTGGCGGATTACGCTGTCGCTAATCCGCCCTACACCTCACACCAGCTTCAGCGGCGCATCAGCGACCACGCGCAGGTCGATGCTGCCGATCAACGCCGCACGGCGTGCCTCCGCTGCGCTGATGGCGTCGTCCGTCTGCCGCAACGTGGAGACGTTCGAGCCGAGCGACACGATCCCGCCCAGCACCAGCGCAATCGATCCGAGGGCTGCGGTCTGACCAAACCCAAACACACCTAGGATCGTTACCAACAGCAGCGCCGCCCCGCCCCCGATCGCGATCTTGGACGCCAGAATGTACTTCCGGCACCGCTCCGCGATCTCGGCCAGCCGCTCGATGCGATCTTCGATGTCGGAGATTTCGTCGGTCGGATCGTCTTCGGTCATTGGATCGAGGATGCCAAATCAGCAGAACGCGGTCGCCCGCACGAGCAAAGGGACATGCGGGACCTCGGCAAAGACCCGGATGTCGCTGCGCTCATCCGGGCTATGTTCCCTCACAACGGCAAATTGTCGTGCTTCTTCGCGGGCGTTTCGACCTTCTTGTCCTTCAGCATCGCCAGCGCGCGGGCGATCCGCTTGCGCGTCGAGTGGGGCATGATGACGTCGTCGATGTAGCCGCGCTCGGCGGCGATGAAGGGTGACAGGAAGCGGTCTTCGTATTCCTTGGTGCGCGCGGCGATCTTGTCGGGGTCGCCGATGTCGGAGCGGAAGATGATCTCGACCGCGCCCTTGGCACCCATCACCGCGATCTGGGCGGTCGGCCAGGCGTAGTTCATGTCGGCGCCGATCTCCTTGGACGCCATGACGTCGAAGGCGCCGCCATAGGCCTTGCGGGTGATGATGGTGACCAGCGGCACGGTGCACTGCGAATAGGCGAACAGCAGCTTTGCGCCGTGCTTGATCAGGCCGCCATATTCCTGCGCGGTGCCCGGCAGGAAGCCCGGCACGTCCACGAAAGTGACGATCGGGATGTTGAAGGCGTCGCAGAAGCGGACGAAGCGCGCGGCTTTGCGCGAAGCGTCGCTGTCGAGCACGCCGGCCAGCACCATCGGCTGGTTGGCGACGAAGCCGACGGTGCGGCCCGCGATGCGGCCAAAGCCGGTGACGATGTTCTTGGCGAACATGTCCGCGATCTCGAAGAAGTCGCCCTCGTCCACGACCTTCAGGATCAGCTCCTTCATGTCGTAGGGCTTGTTCGGATTGTCGGGGATCAGCGTGTCCAAGGACATGTCGACGCGGCCGATGTCGTCGAAGCTCGGCCATTCCGGCACGCCGTCGCTGTTGTTGGACGGCAGGAAGTCGATCAGGCGACGCATCTGCAGCAGCGTCTCGACGTCGTTCTCGAAGGCGCCGTCGGCGATCGAGGAGCGCGTGGCGTGCACCGAGGCACCGCCCAGCTCTTCGGCGGTGACGACCTCGTTGGTGACGGTCTTCACCACGTCGGGGCCGGTGACGAACATGTAGCTGGTGTTCTTCACCATGAAGATGAAGTCGGTCATCGCAGGCGAGTAGACGTCGCCGCCGGCGCAGGGGCCCATGATGACGGAGATCTGCGGGATCACACCGGAGGCGAGCACGTTGCGGCGGAACACGTAGGAATAGCCGGCGAGCGCGGCGACGCCTTCCTGGATGCGGGCGCCGCCCGCGTCATAGAGGCCGATGATGGGCGCCCGCGCCTTCATCGCCATGTCCTGGAGTTTCGTGATCTTCAGCGCGTGCGTTTCCGAGAGCGAGCCGCCGAACACCGTGAAGTCCTTCGCGAACACGAACGTCTTGCGGCCATTGACGGTGCCCCACCCGGTAACGACGCCGTCGCCGGGCACCTTGTTCTTCTCCATGCCGAACTCGGTGGAGCGGTGCTCGACGAACATGTCGAATTCCTCGAACGACCCCTTGTCGAGCAGCAGCTCGATTCGCTCACGCGCGGTCAGCTTGCCGCGGGCGTGCTGCGCCTCGATGCGCTTCTCCCCGCCGCCGAGCTTTGCGCCGGCGCGACGATCTTCAAGGGCGTCCAGGATGTGTTTCATTTGCTCCCGCCAGTTCTTAAGTGATGCGGGGTTCTAACACGGCATTTTGCGGACCGGAAAGCGCCTTTCCGCGCCGCAGGGCTGCCCTGTCCGGGCTAAAAGCGTGAGAGATTACAAAGTTTTGCCCGGGAGGCGAGCATGGATGAGAGAATGGCCGAGACCGGTGCGGCGACGGGCGGCGTCAACATCCTGTTGCGATTGGAGGGCCTCACCCTGTTTATCGGGATGGTGATGCTTTACTGGGCCTGGGACGGCTCCTGGCTGGTCTTTGCCCTGCTCTTCTTCGTCCCCGATCTCAGCTTCCTGGCATACCTGTCCGACGCCAAATTCGGCGCGCTGGTCTACAACGCTGCCCATAGCTACATGGCGCCGGTGTCGCTGCTGACGCTGGGCTTCGGCCTCGGCTCGCCGCTCACCTTGTCCATCGCCCTGATCTGGCTCGCCCATATCGGCATCGACCGGGCACTCGGCTATGGCCTGAAATATTCCGCAGGGTTCGGCTTCACCCATCTGGGCCGGATCGGGCGGCAAAAGGACGCCTGACACCGGCAAATTTGGTGGCCCGGCCCGGTTGACCGGGCCTGCCGATTCAGGCTTGCTTCGACCTCGCGATCAGGCGCCGAATGTTGCGTGAGCCCAGTTGGTACGGCGGCGGTCGTTACGCCTTGGCTCGAGCATCACGCAAGCATACTGAGATGTCCGCGACGGTCGTCCCCCTGCCGCCGAACTCGTCATCCCAAACCATCGACTTCCTGCGGCGGATGGCCAGCATGGTGTCGGGGCGGAACGGCGAGATGCTGCTGCGTGCCGCAAGCCTCATCGAGTCACTGGCACAGCGGGCAATGTCGGCCGAGCGGCTCTATCATGAGCAGCTGGATGCGAGCACGCGTAACGCCGAGCTGCGCAAGGCCGCCGATCTCGCCTCCGATGCCATGGTCGGCCAGATCGAGGTGCTGCGCGTACAACTTGCCGAGGTCACCGCGGCCGCCGCCGCCGAGCGCGCCGCCTTCGATGCCGAGCGCGGCAAGCTGATCGGCGTGATGCAGAATGCCGAGAGCCATATCGGCAAGCTCACAACCGAGCTGGACAGCTTGCGCGCCTCCGTCGACAGCTTCAACGCGACCGCGGTCTCGGTGCCGATCGAGGTGCTGCGGCTGGCGCGGACGCAGTTCGATTTCCTCTCCGCCGGCTTTGCCCGCAAGGGCGACGTGATCTCGCAGGCGATGAGCGAGATCGGCGGCTTCGCGATCGACCAGGCGCTGACGGCGAAGAAGGCGGACACCGCGTGAGGCGGTGCCAAAGGAGGTCGTCATGCCCGGGCTTGTCCCGGGCATCCACGTTCTTAGCAGCAGTCGATAGACAAGATCGTGGATGGCCGGGACAAGCCCGGCCATGACGCTGTGGAAGCGTCGAGGTCTCGAACTCTCACCTCATACGCGGTAGCGCTGAATCTGCCTGCGTCAAATTGACAGCGCGCAGGACGGTTGATCTACTGCCCGAAAATATCAGGGAGGGATCGCGATGGCCACCAACTGGCGCGCTACAGCAGTGCTCATGGCGCTGTGCATTTCGAGTTCGTTCCCGGCCTGCGAAGCCGTCGCGCAATCCCTGCCCAAGGAAGTCGCCACCCGGGCCGAGATCTATCCGATCCCCTCGCTCACTCTCTCCGACCAGCAATTTCTCAGCGGTGATGCGGCGGCCGGCAAGCCAGTGACGGTGGCGGCCGAATTCCGCGTCGCGCAAGGCAGCGGAAAGCTCCCCGTCGTGGTGCTGATGCACGGCTCCAGCGGCGTCGGCGCCACCACGGAGGCCTGGGTGCACGCGTTCAACGCTATGGGCATCTCGACCTTCGTGATCGACGGATTCACCGGCCGCGGGCTGACGGTGGTGGGACCAAATCAGGCGCTGCTCGGCCGGCTCAATCTGATCGTCGACATCTACCGCTCGCTGGAAATTCTGGCAAAGCACCCGCGCGTCGATCCTGACCGCATCGTGCTGATGGGCTTCTCCCGCGGCGGACAGGCGACGCTCTATGCGAGCCTCGACCGCTTCAACAAGCTCTGGAACAAGTCCGGCATCCAGTTCGCCGCCTATATCCCGTTCTATCCGGATTGCTCGACGACGTATCGGAGCGACGACGAGATCGCCCCGCGTCCGATCCGCATCTTCCACGGCACGCCGGATGACTACAATCCCGTCAAGAGCTGCAAGGCTTTGGTCGAGCGGCTCAAAGTCGCGGGGCGCGACGTGGTGCTGACGGAATATCCTGATAGCGCGCACGGGTTCGACAGCGGTCTGCTCGGTGCCAACACGGTAGCCGTATCAGCCAATTCGCAGACCGTGCGCAATTGCCGGATCAAGGAAAGCGACGGCGGCGTGCTGATGAACGGCGATACCAATGCGCCCTTCACCTACAAGGATGCCTGCGTCGAGCTGAACCCGCATGTCGGCGGCAATCCGAAGACGGCCGCCGAGTCGCGCAAGGCGGTGGAGGAGTTTTTGCAGGTGTTGTTCAAATTGGGTTGAGAAGGCCCTCGGCTTGCACCGGTGCCGTAGGGTGGGCAAAGCGTAGCGTGCCCACCATTTGCCGATAACTAGAGAGATGGTGGGCACGGCGCTACGCGCCTTTGCCCACCCTACGGCGGCTGCGCTCGACGAGAACGATTGCACGACTCACAGGCTAGATCGCGCCGATCTCGGCAAGGCAGGCTTGCGTCAGCGTCATGCGCTCGCCGACGAGACGCGGCTCCTTGCAGTCCATGTTGAGCGCGAACACCGTGTGCGCCTCGCCCTTCTCGGCCCAGCCCACCATCCAGCCGAGCGACGGCTCGCCGCGTTCGGCCCCCAGCAGTCCGGACTTGGCGCGAATGACGCTGTCGCCGACCTTGGTCACCGGCAGAATATCGGCGACGAGATCCTGGCTGCGCTTGCTGACCGGCAACGTGCGGCGCCGCAGCCGGTCGACGAAATCGACCTGCTCGACCGGATCGATGCGTAAATTCCCGGTGAGCCAGAACTGGTCGATGCCGCCGCCGATGTCACGGTTGCCATAGTCGAACTCGTCGACATACTTCTGCATCCGCTCCTGCCCGATCCGTCGCGCGATCTCCTGATAGACCGGCACCGCGCTCACGGCGATCGCGCTACGCAACGTGTGATCCTTGTTCCAGGCTTCGATCGGACGCTTGACGCCGTCCCAGGGGAACACGTCCTTGTCGGGGTCAGTGACGACGCCCGTCTCCAGCGCGATCAGCGAGTTCGGGATCTTGAAGGTCGAGGCCGGCAGCTTGCCCTCGCCCGAACGCTCCTTGTCACTGGCGACGATCAGATAGTCCTCGACCTTGTAGCCGACAAAGGTGCCTGATGTGCCGAGGTCGGTGAAGCGCTTTGCGAGGCTATCACGGATCTCATTGCGCGGCGGCGCGACATGGGCGAGCGCGCGCTGCGGCAGGATGGCAGATGCGGCGAGAAGGCCGAGGGTGGAACGGCGGGTGAGCAAGAGCGATGTCCATTGAGTCATGAAAGCGGCGCGACCATGCAGCCGCTCCATGGTGAAACGATGACAGGTCACTTCTTGAGCATGATCTATTCGGAAAACCGCTGCACACTTTTCCGGATCATGCTCTACCGCCCCCGGCCCGACAGCCGCAGCACGAACACCAGCACTTCGGCGACGGCCTTGTAAAGGTCCGGCGGGATCTCCTCGCCGAGCTCGACCTTGGACAGCGCGCCGGCCAAAACCTCGTTTTCCTCGATCGGGATGTCGTGGGCCTTGGCGATCTCCACGATCTTTTCGCCGATCGTGCCCTTGCCCTTGGCGACGACGACGGGCGCGTTGGTACCCTTTTCGTAATGCAGCGCGATGGCGAGCTTGGACGGATCGCTCATGTCGCCCGATCCAGAAAGTGGCCGGCGCGGGCTGGTGCCGGCTGCGGCGGGGTGCCCTCGCGGACCAGAATGTCACCGGGATTGAGCTCGGCTCGTGTCAGCGCCTGATTGAGCTCACCGATGCCGGCGCGGAGCTGCTGGACCGTGGCCGGCCGCTCCGCCCACATCCGCACGAAAGTCTTGTCGCCGTTCAGCGTGATCAGCGCGTGCACGGGGCCGGCCGGCTCGACGTTGAGCGAGAAGCGCGCGCGCCAGGCGCGCTTGGCGGCATCGGCGGATTCGCCAGCGCCATCGCGCGAGATCTCGAACTGCGCCATCGCGGTGCCCTGCGGCGTTGCGAACGGAATCTCGAAATTCCACTGCGGCACGGCCGGGTCGATGCGGTGGCCACTGGCGTCGGTGCGATCCGGGAGCGAAGCGATTTGCAACAATGTCTGCCGCGCAATCGCCGCATCAGTGTCGTCGATCAGGCGATGCACGGTTGCAGAGAGCGGCGTGTCCGGCGCGAGCGAGGGCGAGGCGATCGCCTGCGGCGAGGGCAATGCACCGCGGAACGGCGGTGGCGTCGCGCGTGCGGCTGCTTCGAAGATCTGGCCGTCCGGCACGGTCTTGTTCGAGCCGGGCACGTTGCCGGTCAGGCGCGGCAGGTTTTGCGTGACCTCCTGCAGCAGGCTCGCGGCAAGGCCGGCGGACATGGTGTGCGGCATCGCGGCTTGCTGAGCGTTGCCGGCAACGTCCGCCAGCACGGCGGCCGCGAGATTGGCGTTGCGCGGCGTCTGCGCGATCTCGGGGCCGGACGGGGGCGCGGATTGCGCGGCCTCACCTGCGGCCTGAGCAGGCGCGATGGCGACCTGCGGTGTCCCCGTCGTCGCAGCCGGAATTGCCGCGCCGTGTGGCGCGGCGGTTTCGAGCGTGGTCAGCGTCTGGCGCAGCACCAGCAGCGCCGCCTTCAGGTCGGGCGTCGTGCAGGCGAGCGGCCTCGCGCCGGCGGCCAGCGCAGCCTCGAAGAACAAGCCGGATTTCTGAAACGCGGTTTCGACATCGGCGCCATCGAGCCCGGGACTGAGCGGCGTCTGCTGCGCCAGCACGTCCAGCACCGCCTGCTTCAAGCCCGCAGGCAAATCGCTGGCGGTGACGACGGATGCCAGATTGGCGAACAGCGGCGCCTGGCTGCCCTGTTTTGTGGCGGCCTCGGCCGAGGCCGCGGTGACGGCGACCTGCTCCAATGGCGTCAGCGTGTTGCGCGTCGTGGTCGCCGATGGCGCCAGCGGCGGGCTTTCCACCAGCGAAGCCGCACGCGGCGTCAGCGTGACCTGATCGGGAGCTGCCCCCCCTGCCCCGTTCATCACGGCGAGCCTGATGGTGCCGTCGTTCTGCGACACCGCCAGCTGGAGATTCTGCCCCGGCGTCAGCGCCACCTCCGACATCACGTCCATCGAAAGGTTGGCGATCGCGATCCGCACCAGATTGTCGGCCATCACACTGACGACCCTGGCATCGACGACGCTGCCGGCCTGCAGCACGAGGTCGGGCGTCGTCGCATCAGCCACGGGGCTGGCGGCACTGACGGGGAGGATGGAAGTGACCGGCGTCGGCATCTCAGGGGGCCCATGGAGCGCTGGCCACACCCTAAGGCCGCCGTCGTAAACCTCTCGTTAAGGACCTTCGACTGCGGACGCCTTTGCCGCCGCCAGAACCGCCACGGCGGCCTCGAAATCCCTGAGACGGGTGGCCCGGCGGCTGGCGGCCTCCTCGTCCACGCCCCATTGGTCGATGTTCCAGTCCTCATCGACATGGGCGGCGGCCCAGACCTGGCCGGCATCGCGCACGCCATGAGCGAGCGCCAGCGCCAGCAGCGCCGAGCCGGTCAGGGTCGTCACCACGTGGAGTGCGGCGACCGACCAGGCGTCCCCCGGCAGCGCCGCGCGCGCGGCCTCGACCGCCTCGTCGGGCTGCTTCACATGCATGACGCCCTCGGACAGGATGAAATGCGCGCCCAGCGCGTCCGCGGCCCAGAACAGCACGGGATCCCAATGCGCGGCCTCGCGGGCGACCAGCCCTTCGGGATGGCCGGCACGATAGAACAGCAAATCGGACTCGAGATATTTCGCGAGGTCGTCGCTGACCAGCTCGACCTTATCGACCACGCCCTCGACCACGCTGTTGGCGATCCGCGTCAACGGCATGGTCACGGGGTCGATGCTCTCGCCCTGAGCCGCCCATTCCGCGGCCACCGCATCGGCGAGCGCGCGCGACGGAATCACCACCTGGCGGCCGGAGGGCGTGCGGATCGGCTTGCCGTCGAGCGTGATGGCGAAACCGCCCTCGGCTTCGGTCGCGCTCGCCTCCTTGTAGAAGCGCTTGCGCTGCGGCGTGCGCGCGGACGCGCGCGCCGATTCCCGCGGATCCGGCGGGGGCTGCCCTGCAGCTTCTTCGAACAATTCGCGCATGTGAGTTCTCGGTCCCGATCGCTGGATGCTAGGCTTTTAAGATAAAAGCGGCGGCCGATAAAGCGAGCGCGGGCATGAGGGAACTTGCGGGCATTGCGGCCCTGTTCGCCGGGCTATGGCCAGCTGCGGCGGAGGCGGGCTTTCGCACCCCGGAATCGCTGGTGCGCAACGTCTACGCCCATTACGGCGACGGCGCGCCGGAGCTGTCCAAAGGCCTGCCGCGGGATGCGGTGACCGCCCGGCAATTTTTCGATGCGCCCCTGCGCAGGGCCTGGAGCGCGCCGCGGGTCGAGCCCTACGACTTCCTGGTGCAGAGCCCGAGCTGGCAGCTCGGCCCTGTTACGATCGCGGTCGTGCGCAGGCAATACGACAAGACCTATGTCGCGGCGAATTTCGACAATCGCGGTCGGAAGGTCGCGCTGAACTTCGTCCTGGTCAACGGCCCCGATGGCTGGCTGATCACGGACATCGAGAGCGCGCATGACAGCTTGCGGATGTTTCTGGAGCAGTTCCGGAAGTGAGCAACGTTAGCCAGCCAAATCCTCGGTGTCGTCCCGGCGAAAGCCGGGACCCATAATCACAGGGAGAAGTTTGGCGAAGACCGCAGTTGAACTTCTTCGTCGGTACGAAGACTGCGCGTCACAGATAGATTCCGCGGTATGGGTCCCGGCTTTCGCCGGGACGACACCGGGGAAACTCGCGCCCTCCGCCCCCTACTCCTCCGGCGCGTTCTCGATCGGATCAAACCGGCTTGCATCGAGCCCGAGCAGATTCCACGACTGCTGCATGTGCGGCGGCAACGGCGCGGTGGCGTCGATCACGCCGCCGCGCGGATGCGGAATGACGATGCGGCGTGCCAGCAGATGCAGCCGGTTTTGCAGGCCCCCCGGCAGCTGCCAGTTCTCGATGTTGAAATATTTGGGATCGCCGACGATGGGATGGCCGATATGGGCCATGTGGGCGCGGAGCTGATGGGTGCGCCCGGTCACCGGCTTCAGCGACACCCAGGTCAGCTTGTTGCCGGCGGTCTCGACCACCGCGTAATATGTCACCGCGTGGCTGGCGCCCTCGTCGCCATGCTGGGCGATGCGCATGATGGTGTCATCCTCGCTCTCTTCCTTGGCGAGGAAGGTCGAGATGCGGCCCTGCTTCGGCTTCGGCAGGCCCGGCACCAGCGCCCAATAGACTTTTCGCGCCGAGCGCGAGCGGAACGCGCCGGTCAGATGCGAAGCGGCGAAGCGCGTCTTGGCGACCAGCAGACAGCCTGACGTCTCCCGGTCGATACGATGCACCAGGCGTGGCTTCTGGCCCTTGGAATCGCGCATCACCTCCAGCATCTGGTCGATGTGCCGCGTCATGCCCGAGCCGCCCTGCACCGCAAGGCCGGCCGGCTTGTTCAGCACGAGGACGTCGTCGTCCTCAAAGATCGTCATCTCCTTCAGCGCCTTGAGCGTCTTCTGGGCAGCTTCCGACAGCTCGCCGACGGCCTTCGGCGTGTCGAGCTTGAGCGGCGGAATGCGGACGCTCTGGCCCTCCTCCAGGCGGTCCTTGCTGTCGACACGCTTGCCGTCGACGCGCAGCTCGCCTTTGCGGACGACACGCTGGATGTGGGAGAACGACAGGCCGGGAAAGCGCGCCTCGAGGAAACGATCGACGCGCATGTTGTTCTCGTCGGCGGTCACCTTGACGGTCTGCACCTTGGTCGGCAGCAGCGCCTCCACGGGCTTCTCGGGCGCGGCCCTTTCCAGCTCAGCCTTCTCCAGCCTAGCCTTGGGCGCGCGCCGCTCGGCACGCTCGCCGGCAAAGCGCGGCGGCTTGCTGCCGCCGGGCTTGCCACCCGGCCGCGGTCCCGCGGTCTTCGCGCTACGCGCCTTGAACGGGCGGGATTCCTTGCGCTCGTCGCGCGAGCGGGGCTTTGGATCGGTTCTTTTGATGCGGCGGCTCATGGTTGCCTGCGTACCCTAAAAGCCGGGTCCCGTCACGGCGAAATGGCCGTTTTTAGCGCGAGCCGCCCCGCTCCTTCCGCAGCTTGGCCCAGTAATCCAGCCGCTTCCGGATCTCGCGCTCGAAGCCGCGCTCGGGTGGGTCGTAGAAGGTCTGGCGGCCCAGGGCTTCCGGAAAGTAGTCCTGGCCGGAAAAGGCATCGGGGGCGTCGTGGTCGTATTCGTAAGACGCGCCGTATCCTTCCGACTTCATCAGCTTGGTCGGCGAATTGAGGATGTGCTTGGGCGGCAGCAGCGAGCCGGCTTGCTTTGCGACCTGCATCGCGGTGCCGAAGGCGGTGTAGACTGCGTTCGATTTCGGCGCGGTGGCGAGATAGACGACGGCCTGCGCGATGGCGAGCTCGCCTTCGGGATGGCCGAGGAAGTCGAACGCGTCCTTGGCCGCATTGGCGATGACGAGCGCCTGCGGATCGGCAAGGCCGATGTCCTCCACCGCCATGCGCACGACGCGGCGTGCCAGGAACAGCGGGTCCTCGCCGGCATCCAACATGCGCGCGAGATAATACAGCGCAGCATCGGGATCGGAGCCGCGCACAGACTTATGCAGCGCCGAGATCAAATTGTAATGGCCATCGGCCGATTTGTCGTAGATCGGCGCGCGACGCTGCAAAATCTCCTGCAACTGCGCAGCATTGAAAATCTCGTCCGCCCTCGCCGAGCGCCAGACCTCTTCGGCGAGCGTCAGCGAGGCGCGGCCATCGCCATCGGCCATGCGCACCAGCACCGCGCGCGCCTCGGCATCGAGCGGCAGCTTCCTGCCTTCAACCTCCTCGGCATGCGCGAACAGTTTTTCGATCGCGGCGGCATCGAGCGAGCGAAACACCAAGACGCGCGCGCGCGAGAGCAACGCCGCGTTGAGCTCGAAGGACGGATTCTCGGTGGTGGCACCGACCATCACCACCGTGCCGTCCTCCATCACGGGCAGAAACGAATCCTGCTGGGCACGGTTGAATCTGTGCACCTCGTCGACGAACAAGAGCGTGCCCTTGCCCATCTCGCGGCGGGCGCGCGCGGCGTCGAACGCCTTCTTCAGATCGGCGACGCCGGAGAACACCGCGGAGATCTGCTCGAAATGCAAATCCGTCGCATCCGCGAGCAGCCGCGCCACCGTGGTCTTGCCGGTGCCGGGCGGGCCCCAGAACACCAGGGAGCCGAGCGTGCGCGTCTCCAGCATGCGGGTCAGCGCGCCGTCAGGGCCGAGGATGTGATCCTGGCCGACGACCTCCGACAGCGCGCGCGGGCGCAGCCGGTCCGGCAGCGGATGCGGAGCCTCGTGGTCGAGCCCCGCCGCGGCAAAGAGCGTTGGCGTTTGTGGTCGCTTCGGACTCATCCGCCCAGCGTGACGTTGATCTGCTGGCCGCCGCGCACCAGCGTGATACGCCAGATGCGCGGGCGCTCTCCGGCCGCCTTTTCGAGGTCACCGGTCCTGCTGATCTTCTGGTTGTTGACCGCCAGAATGATATCGCCCTTCTGGAAGCCGACATTTGCGGCCGCACTGTCGCCGCCGAGATCGGTGATCACGACACCCTCGGTATCTGCATCCAGATGCAGCTCGTCGGCCACCGCCGGCGTGATGGTCGAAACCTTCGCGCCCTGGAACGGCGATCGCGCGGTGACGACGAGCTCGTTACGTCCCGTATCGGGCGCGGTCTCCAGCGCCACCGTCAGCTTGAGCGGCTTGCCGCTGCGCTGCACGTCGATCTGCGCGCTGCCGCCGAGCGGACGGGTAGCGAAGCGATAGTCGAAGGCATTGGGATCATCCACGGTCTGGCCATCGATCCCGGTGATGAGATCGGAGGACTTCAGGCCGGCCTTCGCGGCGGGGCCGTTCGACACCACGCTCGCGACCAGCGCGCCGGTCGGCGATCGCAGGCCGAGGCTCTCGGCGATCTCGGGCGTCACCGCCTGCAATCTTGCCCCGAGCCACGGCCGCTTCACCGCCTTGCCACCGCTCTTGGCGGAGGCGACGACGACACGCACCATGTTCGCAGGGATCGCAAATCCGATGCCTTGCGAGCCGCCGGAGCGCGAATAGATCGCGGTGTTGATGCCCGCCAGCTTGCCGGCCATGTCGACCAGCGCGCCGCCGGAATTGCCGGGATTGATCGCCGCATCGGTCTGGATGAAAAACTGATAATCGGTGATGCCGACCTGCGTGCGCGCCAGCGCCGAGATGATGCCGTGAGTCACGGTCTGGCCGACGCCGAAGGGATTGCCGATCGCGAGCACGACGTCGCCGACCAGCAATTCGTCGGAATTGGTGAAATCGAGGGTCGGGAATTTCTCCTTGGTGTCCTTCAGGCGCAGCACGGCAAGATCGGTGCGCGTATCCTTCAGCAGGATCTCCGCCTCGAACTCGCGCTTGTCCGACAGCGACACCTTCACCTGGTCCGCGCCCTCGATGACATGGACGTTGGTGACGACGAGGCCGGACGCATCGACGATGACGCCGGAGCCGAGCGAGCGCTGCATCTGCTCGGGCTGCTGGCCCGGCACGCCGAAGAAGCGGCGGAAGATCGGATCGTCCAGCAGCGGATTGCGGTTCTGCACCACCTTGGCGGCATAGACGTTGACCACGGCCGGCTGCACCCGCTGCACGATCGGCGCATAGGACAGCCGCAGCTCGGCCGGCGACGACGGGACCCGACGGTCCTGCGCCGCGGCCGGGTTGAAGTGGGCGGAAAAGCCTATGCACAGTGCCGTGACGACGGCGGTCCGGATCGATCGAAACATTCCTACCTCTTGGAAAAGACGCCGGAATATAGGCGCGTTCGCCCCCCAATAGAAGGGTGCCGGGCGGCAATTCGCCCCCCTTTCCGGTGTGTCCGGAATGCAAGCTCGGCGTGCGAATCGGCAATTTGCCTGAGGGCTCGATTGGCATGATGTGCATCATCCCGCATTGTGGAGCCGAGGGGATTCGGTTGCGGCGAATTTGCATCAGCAGGAACCCGCTTAACGGGGCGCAGCGTCGCGGGGCAGTCATCTATCATACCTAGGCTCTTCCGCCGGCGGCTTAGAAGTTTCGTCAAACGATGGAGTCATGACGTGAGCAGGACAAGGATTGCAGCCACGGCGATCAGCCTCGCCGGAGCGTTGGCGGCCTCGCAGGCCCAGGCCCAATCAGCAAGCAGCAGCGAGCAGGAGATCGCGCTGCTCAAACAACAGTTGAAGATGCTGGAGCAGAAGCTCGACAAGCTCCAGAGCCAGACCGCCGCAAACACGGCGGCCACGGCAAAAGCCAAGGCCGAAGCAAAGGCCGAGGCCAAAGCCGAAGCGCGCTCGGAGGCGAAGGCGGTGGTGGCCAACGCGAACGCGGCGATCCCCGTCAAGGGACCGGCGACTGCGTCCGGCGTGGTCGTGACCATGCCGAACAACCGGCCGACCATCTGCACCGCGGACCAGGCAAATTGCGTCGCCATCACCAGCCGCCTGCACTGGGATGTCGGCGGCTATGACTATCGTCCCAACACGGCGGCGACCGTGCCGCAGAAGCTCGACAGCGGCCAGAACGTCCGCCGCGCGCGCATCGGCGTCACCGGCAAATTCTTCAACGACTGGAACTTCGCGCTGGTCTACGATTTTGGCGGCTCGTCCGACGGTTTTGGCGGCACGGCTCCTGGATCACTGCCGGGCGGCGGCGTCTCCGGCGTCGAAAATGCCTATCTCAGCTACACCGGCTTGAAGCCGTTCGGCGGCAAGATGGCGATCGAAGCCGGCATCATGGATCTGCCCTACACGCTCGATGAGGCCACGAGCTCCAATGACATCATGTTCATGGAGCGCGCCTCGGCCGGCATCATCGCCACCAATATCGCTGCCGGCGACTTCCGCTCCGCGGCCGGTACGCGCTGGTACAACGACCAGCTCTGGATCGGCGGCTATGTCACGGGGCCGTCGACCGGTGCGATCCACTCGGCTTCAAGCGCGGCGCCGGCAGGTACGAGCGAGCAATACGGCGCTGTGGCGCGCGTTGCAGGCAACCCGATCAGCGGCAAGGACTATTCGGTGCATATCGGTGCCGACGCCCAATGGCTGATCCAGCCGCCGCGCAATCTCATCGCCAACACGCAAACCGTCACGCTCAGCGATCGTCCGGAATTGCGTCTCGACCCGACCACGCTGATCTCGACCGGCGCGATCGCCAATGTCTCGGGCGCGCAGGTCTACAGCGTCGAAGCCGCGGCGACCTACGGCCCGCTCATCGTTCAGGGCGAATACTTCTGGTACAATGTCGACCGGACCGCCAACACCGGCGTGCCGCTGGTCGGCGCACCCAGCCTGAAATTCCAGGGTGGCTACGCGCAGGCCGGCTACGTGTTGACGGGCGAAGGCCGCAGCTACAATGCGGCGAACGCGGCCTATAGCGGCGTCAAGCCGGCGCATCCGTTCTCGCTCGAAGGCGGCGGCTGGGGTGCGTGGGAGATCGCGGGGCGCTTCTCGACGGTCGACCTCAACAATCAATTGGGCACAGCGACCGGCATCGCCGGCGGCCGGCAGACCGTCTACACGCTGGCGCTCAACTGGTACGTCAACGGCAACGTCCGCTTCATGCTCGACTATCTGCATGGCACGGTGTCGAAGCAAGCCTCGCCGATCTCGACCGCAGACGTCGGCTCGAAGTTCGACGCGGTCGCGATGCGCACGCAATTCGCGTTCTGAAGCCATGGACGTCGTCCCGGGGCGCGCGCGAGCGCGAACCCGGGATCCATAGCCACAGGGAGTAGTTTGGCGAAGGCTCGGAGTTGGCAGCTCGTGCTGAAACTTCTTCCCGGGGTTATGGATCCCCGCGTTCGCGGGGATGACACCGAGAGTGCGGCGCCACCTTGGACAAACTCACGCCGCGCGCTTCGGCTTCTTCACCACGGCCGGCGCCGGTGCGCAGGACAGGCGCTGCTGGTGGCTCTCGCCCCAGGCCTTTAGGATATCGATCACCGGTTTGAGGCTCTCGCCGAGCTCGGAGAGGCAATATTCGACGCGCGGCGGCACCTCGGCATAGACCTTGCGGATGACGAGCTTGTCCTCCTCCAGCGCGCGAAGCTGCTTGGTCAGCATGCGCTGGGTGATGCCGGGCATTCGTCGGCGCAATTCGCCGAAGCGCTGGGTGCCGCTCTGCAGATGGTAGAGGATCACGCCCTTCCACTTGCCGTCGATCAGATCCAGCGTCGCTTCGACCGAGCAGCCCGGGCGCCGGGCCAAATTGCGCCGTTTCATGCGTGTTTTCCCAATAGTATCCAAACAGGGACTATATCCCCGAATTTACAGTACTTGCCAAATTGGAGCTAGCGGGACAGTTAGCAGGCCAGGCGCGCCCATGCCAAGCTGCGCGCATCTGATGGAGACAAGCCATGAAAGCCGTCGGCTACAAGAAATCGCTTCCGATCGAGGATCAGGATGCGCTGATCGATTTCGAAACCGCAAAGCCCGAGCCCGGAGGGCGCGACATCCGCGTCGCCGTGAAGGCGATCTCGGCCAATCCGGTCGATTACAAGGTGCGCAAGCGCGCAGCGCCGCCCGAGGGCGAGACCAAGATCCTGGGTTATGACGCGGCCGGCGTGGTCGATGCCGTCGGGCCCGAGGTCACGCTGTTCAAGCCGGGCGACGAGGTGTTCTACGCAGGCTCGATCCTGCGCCAGGGGACCAATTCCGAATTCCACCTGGTCGACGAGCGCATCGTCGGCAACAAGCCGAAGAGCCTCTCGTTCGCGCAAGCCGCTGCCCTTCCCCTCACCTCCATCACCGCTTGGGAATTGCTGTTCGATCGGCTCGGCGCGGTGCCCGGCAAGAGCGTCGATCCGCGTACGCTATTGATCACGGGCGGCGCCGGCGGCGTCGGCTCGATACTGATCCAGCTCGCCCGCCGCCTCACCGGATTGACGGTGGTTGCGACCGCGACGCGGCCGGACTCGCAGAAATGGTGCCTCGATCTCGGCGCGCATGCGGTGATCGACCACGGAAAACCGATGAAGGAGCAGATCGAGAAGCTCAAGCTGCCGCCGGTCGCGCTGGTGGCGAGCCTCACCTTCACCGATCAGCACTACAAGGCGATCGCCGAGTTCATGGCGCCGCAGGGCCGGTTCGGCCTGATCGACGATCCCCCGGAATTCACCATGAGCACGTTCAAGGGCAAGGCGATCTCGGTGCACTGGGAATCAATGTTCACGCGCTCCTCGTTCCAGACATCAGACATGATCGCGCAGCATCATCTGCTGAACGACGTCGCCGACCTCATCGACAAGGGCGTGCTGCGTACCACGCTCGACCAGACTTTCGGCACGATCAACGCAGCCAACCTCAAGCGCGCGCATGCGCTGCTCGAGAGCGGCAAGTCGCGCGGCAAGATCGTGCTGGAGGGGTGGTAGGCGAAGGCCTCGTAGGGTGGGTTAGCGCAGCGTAACCCACCTCTTCTGCGTCCGCGGATAGTACCGTAGTGGGTTATGCCGAGCAGACGCGCTTCGCGCATCTGCAGGGCTAACCCGCCCTACCGCCTCACCTAGGCGATGGTATTGACGATGCCGCCCTCGGCCCGCAGCGCCGCACCGTTGGTCGCGGACGCCTGCTTCGACGCAACATAGACCACCATGTTGGCGATCTCGTCGACACTGGCGAAGCGTTGCAACAGCGAGCTCGGGCGATGCTGCTTGACGAAATTGGCGGCGGCCTCGTCCACGGACTGACCGTTCTGCTTCGCGAGATCTTTCACAAAAGTCTCGACGCCCTCCGACATGGTCGGGCCCGGCAGCACGGAATTGACGGTGACGCCGGTGCCGCGGGTAAGCTGCGCAAGACCGCGCGCGACCGAGAGCTGGGCCGTCTTGCTCATGCCGTAGTGGATCATCTCGACGGGAATGTTGAGCCCGGACTCCGATGAGATGAAGACGATGCGGCCCCAGTTGCGCTTGAGCATGCCATTCAGATAAGTGCGCGACAGCCGCACGCCGCTCATGACGTTGACTTCGAAGAAGCGGCTCCAGTCCTCGTCCGGAATCTCGAAGAAATCCTTGGGCTCGAAGATGCCGGCGTTGTTGATGAGGATGTCGACTTCTGGCAGCGCCGCAACGAGCGCCTTGCAGCCCGCCGCGGTCGAGACGTCGGCAGCGATACCGCGCACCTTCGCGCCCGTCCCTTCCAGCTTGCGCACGGCGGCATCGACCTTGTCCTGGCCGCGCCCGTTGATCACGACACTCGCGCCGGAGGCCGCGAGGCCTTTGGCGATGGCGTGGCCGATGCCGGCCGTCGAGCCGGTTACGAGGGCGGTCTTTCCGGAAAGGTCGATGTTCATGTCTCATCTCCATCAATGTCGGTGGAGATATCGGGCGCTCGACATGAGACCGCAATTGGCGCTCACTCAGGCGTGAGGAAGGCATGGACTCGTCGTCACGGCGAAAGCCGGGACGATACCGCAAGCACCAATAAGGTACGGCGCCGGCCAAAAAAAAGCGGCGCCCGAAGGCGCCGCTCTCGAATTCAATGCCGATCGGCTTACGCCGCCTCGGCTTCCTTCTCCTGCACCGGACCGGAATCCTGGCCCTTGGCATCGACGTCGCGATCGACGAACTCGATCACGGCCATCGCGGCATTGTCGCCGTAGCGGAAGCCGGCCTTGATGATGCGGGTGTAGCCGCCCTGACGGTCCTTGTAGCGAGGCGCCAGCACGTCGAACAGCTTCTTGACCTGGTCCTTGTCGCGCATCTCGGAGATGGCCTGGCGGCGCATGGCCAGCCCACCCTTCTTGCCGAGGGTGACGAGCTTCTCGACGATCGGACGGAGCTCCTTCGCCTTCGGCAGCGTGGTGACGATCTGCTCGTGCTTGATCAGCGCGGCGCACATATTGGCGAACATCGCGCGGCGATGCTCGGCAGTGCGATTGAGCTTCCGATGAACCTTGCCGTGACGCATGTGACTATTCCTTACGTAAAAACTGCCGCGACGGTTCGTCGGACATGTTGCTCAGGTGGGCTGCCTGCGTTCGCCCGCTAAAGCGCGATGAACTCGCGCCTTAGCCTGTCGTAGCTCGGATCAGTAGTGATCCTCGAAGCGCTTGGCGAGCTCGTCGATGTTCTCCGGCGGCCAGCCCGGCACTTCCATGCCGAGATGCAGACCCATCTGGGCCAGCACTTCCTTGATCTCGTTCAGCGACTTGCGGCCGAAGTTCGGAGTGCGGAGCATTTCCGCCTCGCTCTTCTGCACGAGGTCGCCGATGTAGACGATGTTGTCGTTCTTCAAGCAGTTGGCCGAACGCACCGACAGCTCGAGCTCGTCCACCTTCTTGAGGAAGGCCGGGTTGAAGGCGAGGTCCGGGATGATCTCCTGGGCGACTTCCTTGCGCGGCTCTTCGAAGTTGACGAACACGTTGAGCTGATCCTGCAGGATGCGCGCGGCGTAAGCCACGGAGTCATCCGGCGAGATCGCGCCGTTGGTCTCGATCGTCATGGTCAGCTTGTCGTAGTCGAGGATCTGGCCCTCGCGGGTGTTCTCGACCTTGTAGGAGACCTTGCGGACCGGCGAGTACAGGCTGTCGACAGGGATCAGGCCGATCGGCGCGTCCTCGGGGCGGTTGCGCTCGGCGGGCACGTAGCCCTTGCCGGTGGCGACCGTGAACTCCATGCGGATCTCCGCGCCCTCGTCGAGGGTGCAGATCTGCAGATCGGGGTTCAGCACCACGACGTCGCCGACGGTCTGGATGTCGCCGGCGGTGACGACGCCCGGGCCCTGCTTCTTCACGACCATGCGCTTGGGGCCTTCGCCCTGCATCTTGATCGAGATGTCCTTGATGTTGAGCACGATGTCGGTGACGTCCTCACGAACGCCAGCGATCGAGGAGAACTCGTGCAGCACGCCGTCGATGTGCACCGACTGCACTGCCGCGCCCTGGAGCGAGGAGAGCAGGATGCGGCGCAGCGCGTTGCCGAGCGTCTGGCCGAAGCCGCGCTCGAGCGGCTCGGCGACGATGGTCGCGAAACGGTTCGAATCGCTGCCGGGCGTGACCTGGAGCTTGTTCGGTCGAATCAGTTCTTGCCAATTTTTCTGGATCGTCACTGTTTCACCCATACAGGCCAGTCAATTTGAAAACTCAAATACTGGCGTTGGAGAAAGGCCGCGGATCATTCCCGCGGCTTCTTAGAAAAGCCATTGCGGGCGCCAATGCGCCCGCAACTCGAAATCAAACGCGCCGACGCTTGCGGGGACGGCAACCGTTGTGCGGGATCGTGGTCACGTCACGGATCGAGGTGACGGTGAAGCCCGCGGCCTGAAGCGCGCGGAGCGCCGACTCGCGGCCCGAACCGGGACCTGCGACTTCGACTTCCAGCGTGCGCATGCCGTGCTCCTGCGCCTTCTTGGACACGTCCTCGGCGGCAACCTGCGCGGCGTACGGGGTCGACTTGCGCGAGCCCTTGAAGCCCATCGTGCCGGCGGAAGACCAGGCAATCGTGTTGCCCTGCGCGTCGGTGATGGTGATGGTCGTGTTGTTGAACGACGAGTTCACGTGCGCGACGCCGGAGGCGATGTTCTTGCGCTCACGACGACGAACGCGGGTGGCTTCCTTGCCCATAGAGTACCTTTCCTGAAGATCTCAAACGCCGCCGTAATGCCAGCGGCTACACCTGTGGAACGAAAGGCGCGTGGCGAACGGGTCATCCCTGTTCGCCACACGCCGCGATTGGATTCGAAACTTACTTCTTCTTGCCGGCGATGGCCTTGGCCGGACCCTTGCGCGTGCGCGCATTGGTGTGGGTGCGCTGGCCGCGTACCGGCAGGCCGCGACGATGACGCAGGCCGCGATAGCAGCCGAGGTCCATCAGACGCTTGATGTTGATGCCGACCTCACGACGCAGGTCGCCCTCGACGAGATAGTCGCGGTCGATCACTTCGCGGATCTGGAGCACTTCGGCGTCGCTCAGCTGATTGACGCGACGATCCACGGGGATCTTCACCTTCTCCAGGATCTCACCGGCGATCTTCTGACCGATGCCATGGATATACTGGAGCGCGATCAGCACGCGCTTGTTGGTCGGGATGTTCACGCCGGCAATACGGGCCACGGCCTTCTCTCCTGTTGCCGGTCCCTCGTCAGGAACCGGTCTTTAAGTGCTTGGTTTCTCGGGCAGGTGTTCACAAACGCGAACACGACGCCCACCCCTGGTCTTCCTGGGGCCCGGCATCGTTTGAAACTATCCGACTTGGATGCGGGGCTTATTAGGGGATTCCAGGGGCTTTCGTCAACCGCTGCTAGCGCTTAGCTCGCTTTTTCGTGACCTTTTTTGCGGCCTTTTTGGCACCCTTTTTGACAGCCTTCTTGGCGGTCTTTTGGGCTGCCTTTTTCGCCGCTTTCTTGCCGGCTTTCTTGGCCGTCTTCTTGGGGCCCCTCACCGCCGTCTTGGCGGCCTTTTTGGCCGATTTGGCGGGTTTTTTGGTCGTTTTGGAGGGCTGTTTGGCTGTTTTCCTGGCTTTCTTGCTCGCCTTCTTGCTGGCCTTGGCCTTCTTGGCGGGGCCCGGCTTGGCTGCGCTTTTGGCGTGGGTCTTGGGCTCGACTGCCCCTAACGCCAGGAGCTGGCGATGAATGGCGCGGGTGACCTCGTCGATGGCCATCATACCGTCGATGGTCGAGAGCTTGCGCCGCTCGGAATAGTAGTGAATCAGCGGTTCCGTCTGGTTGCGGTAGCTGGCCAACCGCTTGGTCAGGACCTCCGGCGTGTCGTCGAGTCGGACCTCCTCCCCGCGCTCACGCATCTGGGCAACGCGGGTCTCGACACGGTTCAGCAGCGCGCTCTCGTTGACGCGGAGCTCGATCACGGCGTCGAGCTTGAGGTGCTTGTGCTTGAGCAGCTCGTCCAGCGCCTCGGCCTGCGGCACGGTGCGCGGGAAACCGTCGAGGATGAAACCGTTCTTGGCGTCCGGCTGGTCGATCCGATCGGAGATGATTCCGACCACGACCTCGTCGGGTACGAGACCACCGCTGGCCATGATCTCCTTGGCCTTCAGCCCGACCGGCGTACCGGCCGCAACCGCAGCACGCAGCATCTCGCCGGTCGAGAGCTGGACGATGCCATAGCGTTGCACCAGCAACTGCGCCTGGGTCCCCTTGCCCGACCCCGGCGGTCCCAGAAGTATAATTCTCATCGGCGTACGCCCCCCGGATTGGTGAGCGATACGTCGCGCACCTGTGTTTTGATATCAAGAGCGGTGCAAACCACAACCAGCGCCCCACCGCCATTGATCATCATACTATAAGGCAGCCCGATCCCGTAAAGCTCGAAGACCTCCGGAATCAACTGCAACACAGTCAGGTAGACGGCTCCGACGACTGTCGTCAATGACACGACGCGGTCGAGATAGTCGGCGGTCGCCTCGCCCGGCGCGACACCGGGAATCGTGCCGTCGCGCGCGGCCAGGGATTTGGCCGCGTGCTCGGGATCGACGACGTAGGCCGTGTAGATGAAGGCCAGCACAAAGATCGCAACCGATCCAAGCACCAGATGGGCCAGCATGCCAAAACCAAGGTGCCGGTAGGCGGCGGCGACCCACGGCGTATCGGCACCAAAGACGTAGGCCAAACCGGCCACCGGCAGAAACAGGATCCAGGGCGCCACCGTGGCCGGCACCAGAAAACCTGCGCTGTTGATCTTGATCGGGAGAATCGCTGCTCGCGCGGGCAGCAGGCGATCTCCGAGTCTGCGCTCGGCGAACTCGACGCCGACATTGCGTCGCGCACCTTCGACGAAGACGATCAGGGCGATGACCCCGATCCAGACGATCGCGTGGACCAGCACGACACTGCCTGATACCTGGCCGTCCTGCAGAAGGCGTGCGATGCCGGCGATGTCGACCGGGACATGAACGAGAATATTGACGCTGAGCAGCAGCGCCAGGCCATTGCCGATGCCGTGGCGGGTGATCTGTTCGCTGAGCCAGACCAGGACGAACACGCCACCCACGATCGAGGCCGTGGCCGCGAGCACGGGCCATGCGTCGGGATCGGGGACCAGCGCCGGAATTGTCCGGATGGTCGAGGCGTAGCCGTAGGCCTGGAAGGTGGTGAAGACCAGAGTCACGATCAGCGTGTAGCCGGAGATCCTGCGCCGGCCGCGCTCGCCCGATCTCTCGAGCGAGCTCAAGCGCCGCGATACCAGCGAAACAAGCCGGACGACGATCGCGGCCGTCAGATAGGGAAGGATACCGAGCGCGAAGATCGAAAAGCGAACCACATGTTCGCCTGAGAACGACGGGCCCGGCGCCCCCATCCCGACGAACGGAACCTGGGTGCCGAGCCTGAAGAGGAGCAGCGCGCCAATCGTGAAAGCGATCCGGCGCGCGAGCTCCCTTCTCATCTACGGCGGCCGCGCAGCTTCGACTTGCGGATCAGGCCTTCGTACTGATGCGCCAGCAGATAACCCTGCACCTGTGCCACCGTGTCCATGGTGACGCTGACCACGATCAGCAGCGAAGTGCCGCCGAAGTAGAACGGCACCGACGCGTAGGAGATCAGGATCTCCGGGATCAAGCAGACAATCGCCAGATAGACCGCGCCGAGCACGGTGATGCGCGAGAGCACGTAGTCGATATATTCCGCGGTACGCTCGCCGGGACGGATGCCCGGAATGAAGCCGCCGTGCTTCTTCAGATTGTCCGCGGTCTCGGTCGGGTTGAACACGATCGCGGTGTAGAAGAAGGCGAAGAACACGATCAGCGCCAGATACATGATCAGGAACAGCGGACGGCCATGGCCGAGCTGGGTCGTGATCCACTGGAACCATTCCGGCCCGCTGCCCGCGTTGAAGTTCGCAACCGTAGTCGGCAGCAGCAGCAGCGAGGACGCGAAGATCGGCGGGATCACGCCGGAGGTGTTGAGCTTGAGCGGCAGATGCGAGGACTGGCCCTCGAACATCTTGTTGCCGACCTGGCGCTTCGGATACTGGATCAGGAGGCGGCGCTGCGCGCGCTCCATGAACACGATGAAGGCGATCACGGCGACCGCCATGATGATGACGACCAGGATCAGGCCGGTCGACATCGCGCCCTGACGGCCGAGCTCGAGCATGTTGGCGAGCGCGGCGGGCAGCTCGGCGACGATGCCGGCGAGAATGATCAGCGAGATGCCGTTGCCGATGCCGCGCGAGGTGATCTGCTCGCCCAGCCACATCAGGAACATGGTGCCGCCGGTCAGCGTGATCGCGGTGGACAGGCGGAAGAACAGGCCGGGGTCGCTGACGACGTTGCCGGCGCCCTCGAGGCCCACCGCGATGCCGTAGGACTGGAACGCGGCCAGGATCACCGTGAGATAGCGGGTGTACTGGTTCAGCAGCTTGCGGCCCGACTCGCCTTCCTTCTTCAGCGCCTCGAGTTGCGGCGAGACGGTGGTGAGGAGCTGGATGATGATCGAGGCCGAGATATACGGCATGATGTTCAAGGCGAAGATCGCCATGCGGTGGATGCCGCCGCCGGCGAACATGTTGAACATGCCGAGGATGCCGCCCGCCTGGGAGCGGAACACCTGCTCCCAGATATTGGGATCGATGCCGGGGAGCGGGATGTAGGTCCCGAGCCGATAAACGAGCAGCGCACCCAGGGTGAACCAGATGCGCTTCTTCAGTTCGTCAGCCTTGGCAAACGCACCGAAATTGAGATTGGCTGCCAGTTGTTCCGCTGCAGAGGCCATCTTGGACTTTCTCCCGCCGCCTATTGCGCCGTCATGCCCGCGGCCGGGCTACATTATACCGGACACCGGACATTATCTGGGGCTCGGCTTCGATAAGTCCACGTCCCGCACGCGTAAAGGCCCGCGAGCCGCGGGCCAATGACGCAGTTGTTACGCCGCCTCGCCTTCTTCCTTGGCAGGGGCGAGGATCTTCACCGAGCCGCCGGCCTTCTCGACCGCGGCGATCGCGGTCTTGGTGGCGCCGTGGACTTCGATGTTGAGCTTGGACTTGAGCTCGCCGCGGCCGAGCAGCCGCAGGCCACCCTTGGGCCGGCGCAGCACGCCGCCCTTCACCAGGGCCTCGACGTTCACGACGCTGCCGGCGTCGATCTTCTTGGCATCGACCGCTTCCTGGAGCCGGTCGAGATTGATCTCGGCGAACTCGACACGGAAGATGTTGTTGAAGCCGCGCTTGGGCAGACGGCGATGCATCGGCATCTGGCCGCCTTCGAAACCCTTGATGCGCACGCCCGAACGCGCGGTCTGACCCTTGCCGCCGCGGCCGGACTGCTTGCCCTTGCCCGAACCGATGCCACGGCCGACGCGCATGCGCTTCTTGCGCGAGCCGGCGTTGTCGGCGATATCGCTGAGCTTCATCGCCCTTCTCCTTATTTACTTCTCGTCGACGATGCGGACGAGATGGTGAACCTTCTCGATCATGCCACGGACTGCCGGGGTGTCCTGCAGTTCGCTGGTGCGACCGATCTTGTTGAGCTTGAGCCCGATCAGCGTCGAGCGCTGCGAGTGATGGCGCCGGATCGCGCTGCCGGTCTGCTCGAGCTTGATCGTCTTGCTGGCCTTGGCCATGGGAGTCTACTCCAGAGCTTCCGTTAGTCGGCAGCCGCCTCGGCATCACCACCGATACGGCGGGACTGCAGAGTGGACACCTTGATGTTGCGGCGGGCTGCGACCGAACGCGGCGAATCCTGATGCTTCAGCGCGTCGAAGGTCGCGCGAACCATGTTGTAGGGGTTCGACGAGCCGATCGACTTGGCGACCACGTCCTGGACGCCGAGCGTCTCGAACACGGCGCGCATCGGGCCGCCGGCGATGATGCCGGTACCGGCGGGAGCTGCACGCAGGTAGACACGGCCCGCGCCATGACGGCCGGCGATGTCGTGATGGAGCGTGCGGCCCTCACGCAGCGAGACGCGGGTCAGGTTGCGCTTGGCGGACTCGGTGGCCTTGCGGATCGCCTCCGGCACTTCGCGCGCCTTGCCGTGACCGAAGCCGGCGCGGCCCTTCTGGTCGCCGATCACGACCAGCGCTGCGAAACCGAAGCGCTTGCCGCCCTTGACGACCTTGGCCACGCGGTTGATGTGGACGAGCTTGTCGACGAACTCGCTGTCGCGCTCCTCGCGCTCCCTGCGTTCACGTCCGCCGCCGCCGCGTTGATCGCGTCCACCACGTTGTTCGCGTTCTGCCATTTTTCCAATCCTTCAGAGGCTTGCGCCTCAATCCTCAAATTCTGTTAGAAGCTCAGCCCGCTCTCACGCGCTGCGTCGGCAAGAGCCTTGACGCGCCCGTGGTAGAGGTAGCTGCCGCGATCGAACACGACTTCCTTGACGCCCTTCTCGGCGGCGCGCTCGGCCAGCAGCTTGCCGACCGCCTTCGCCGCATCGATGTCGGCGCCGGTCTTGCCGCCGTCGCGCATCGACTTCTCGAGCGAAGAGGCAGAGGCCAGCGTCTCGCCCTTCAGGTCGTCGATGACCTGGGCGTAGATGTGCTTGGACGAGCGGAACACCGACAGACGCGGACGACCACCACCGGAGCGGCGCAGCTTCAGCCGCACACTCCGCTTGCGCCGGGCATTGGTAACCTTGGCTTTGGACATGACCGGCTCCGTTACTTCTTCTTGCCTTCCTTGCGGAAGATGAATTCGCCAACATACTTCACGCCCTTGCCCTTGTAGGGCTCCGGCGGGCGATAACCGCGGATCTCGGCCGCAACCTGGCCGACGCGCTGGATGTCGCTGCCCGTCACCGTGATCTCGGTCGGCTTCGGCACGGTGATCGTGATCCCCTCGGGGATCGTGTAGATCACGTCGTGGCTGTAGCCGAGCGCGAGCTGCAGGTTCTTGCCCTGCATCGCGGCGCGGTAACCGACGCCGGTGATCTCGAGCTTCTTCTCGAAGCCCTTGGTGACGCCTTCGACCAGATTCGCGACCTGGGCGCGAGCGGTACCGTAGAGCGCGCGGGCGCGATTGGTCTCGAGCCGCGGCTTGACCATGATCTGGCCGCTCTCGAGCTTCACCTCGACGTCGTCATGAACGACGAACTGAAGCTGGCCCTTCGGCCCCTTCATCTTGACGGTCTGCCCATCGACGGTCGCGGTCACACCCGACGGAACCGCCACAGGCCTTTTGCCAACACGTGACATGGATCAAAAATCCTTCTCAGAACACCGTGAAGAGGACTTCACCGCCCACATTCGCGTCGCGCGCGCTGTGGTCGGCCATGATCCCCTTCGGCGTCGACAACACCGAAATGCCGAGCCCGTTGTTGACCCGCGGCAGGTTCTTCACCGAGGCGTAGACGCGACGCCCGGGCTTGGAAACACGTTCGATCTCGCGGATGACGGGCTCGCCGTCGAAATACTTCAGCTCGATCTCGATCTCGCTGCGGCCCGAGGAGTGCTCGAGCGTGGCGTAACCGCGGATGTAGCCCTCGGACTTGAGGACCTCGAGCACGTTCTCGCGCATCTTCGAGCCAGGCGTGGAGACCTTGGTCTTGGAGCGCATCTGCGCGTTGCGGATACGGGTGATCAGATCGCTGATTGGATCGTGCGTAGACATCTAAACGACCCTCCTTACCAGCTGGACTTCACGAGGCCCGGGACCATGCCCTTGGAGCCAAGTTCGCGCAGCGCGATACGGGACAGCTTGTTCTTGCGGTAGTTCGAGCGCGGGCGGCCCGACAGCTCGCAACGCAGGCGGATGCGGGTTGCCGACGAGTTGCGCGGCATTTCCGCCAGCTTCAACGTCGCAGCGAAACGCTCCTCCATCGGCAGCTTCTTGTCGGCGATGATCGCCTTCAACCGCTCGCGCTTGGCGGCGGCGTTCTTCACCATCCGCTTGCGCCGGTTGTTCTTCTCGACTGAACTCTTCTTTGCCATGCTTGGCTCCTGGGTATCCGCGTTTGAGAGGCTTTAGGTCAGCGTCTCACTGCCGGAACGGGAAATTGAAAGCGGTCAACAAGGCCCTCGCCTCTTCGTCGGTCTTGGCCGTGGTGCAGACGGTGATGTCCATGCCGCGGGCTTCCGTGACCTTGTCGAAGTCGATCTCGGGGAAAATGATGTGCTCCTTGATGCCGAGCGAGTAGTTGCCGCGGCCGTCGAAGCTCTTCGGGTTCAGGCCCCGGAAGTCGCGGACGCGCGGCAGCGCGACCGTCACCAGGCGATCGATGAACTCGTACATGTGGGCCTTGCGCAGCGTGACCTTGCAGCCGATCGGCTGGTTCTCACGCAGCTTGAAGGTCGCGATCGCGATACGCGAATAGGTCACTATCGCCTTCTGGCCGGCGATCTGGGTCAGCTCGGCAGCGGCGGTCTCGGCCTTCTTGCGATCGTTGACGGAATCGCCAACGCCCATGTTCAGCACGACCTTGTCCAGACGCGGAACCTGCATGACGTTCTCATAACCGAACTTCTCGGTCATGGCCGTACGGATCTTCGCATCGTATTCCGCGCGCAGGCGCGGCGTGTAAGCGGCCTCAGCCATCGATCTCAGCTCCCGAGCTCTTGGCGATGCGGACCTTCTTGCCGTCCGCCAGAATCTTGAATCCGACGCGGGTCGGCTTTCCGTCCTTGCCGACATACGCGATGTTGGACAGTTGGATCGGCGACTCCTTCGAGATGATGCCGCCCTCCTGGGCCTGCGTCTGCTTCTGATGACGCTTGACCATGTTGATGCCGCGCACGAGCGCCGTGCCGGCGTCGGGACGCACTTCGAACACTTCGCCGGTGCGGCCCTTGTCGCGGCCGGTCAGCACGACGACCTTGTCGCCCTTGCGGATCTTGGCAGCCATCACAGCACCTCCGGCGCGAGCGAGATGATCTTCATGTGGTTCTTCGCGCGCAGCTCGCGCGGCACGGGCCCGAAGATACGGGTGCCGACCGGCTCGGACTGGTTGTTGATCAGAACGGCGGCGTTGCGGTCGAAGCGGATGACCGAACCGTCGGCGCGGCGGATGTCCTTGCGGACGCGCACCACGACGGCCTTCATCACGTCGCCCTTCTTCACCTTGCCACGCGGAATTGCTTCCTTGATCGAAACGACGATGATGTCGCCGATCGTGGCGTAGCGGCGCTTGGAGCCCCCGAGCACCTTGATACACATGACACGGCGTGCGCCAGAATTGTCGGCCACGTCGAGGTTGGTCTGCATCTGAATCATTGATGCACCTCGTCCTCTTCTCTTTGCGCCAGCCCAGCCGGCGCTCAACATTTCCCTGAAGTCAGTCGGCTAAAGCCAACAGATCAGGCGCTTTTCTTGTGTTCGCCCCGGATCACGACCCAGCGCTTCAACTTCGAAATCGGCTTCGATTCCTCGATCCACACCATGTCGCCCGGCTTGAACTCGTTGCTCTCGTCGTGCGCGTGGTAGTTCTTCGAACGGCGGATCGTCTTCTTGTAGATCGGGTGCGTGAAGCGGCGATCGACGCGCACCACAATGGTCTTGGCTTGCTTGTCGCTGACGACCACGCCCTGCAAAGTACGTTTCGGCATCTTCGTAAGCCTCTTACTTCTTCTTCGCGCGCGTCTGCGCGGCGACGGTCTTGATCCGGGCGATGTCACGGCGGGCCTCGCGCAGGCGCGAGGTGTTCTCGAGCTGCCCGGTGGCGCGCTGGAAGCGCAGGTTGAAGCGCTCCTTCTTCAGGTTCAGGACGGCGTCGTCCTGCTGGTCGGGGCTCATCGCGCGGATGTCTTCGATCTTCATCTGGGCCATGGCCATTACTCCGCAATGCGCTCGACGAAGCGCGTCTTGATCGGCAGCTTGGCGGCCGCCAGGGTCAGCGCCTCACGCGCCGTCTGGGTGTTGACGCCGTCGATCTCGAACAGCACCCGGCCCGGCTTGACGCGCGCGACCCACAATTCCGGCGAACCCTTGCCGGAGCCCATGCGGACTTCGGCCGGCTTCTTCGACACCGGAACGTCGGGGAACACGCGGATCCAGACGCGGCCGGCGCGCTTCATGTGGCGGGTCAGCGCGCGGCGAGCGGCTTCGATCTGGCGCGCGGTGACGCGCTCAGGCTCGGTCGCCTTCAGGCCGAACTGGCCGAACGCCAACGTCGCGCCCGAAGACGCAACGCCGTGGATGCGGCCCTTATGCGCCTTCCGGAACTTCGTTTTCTTAGGTTGCATCATGGCTTTAAGCCCTCAAATTCCTGTGCGGCTTTAGGCTGCAGCCGTATCGCGGCGCTGACGGCCACCACGATCACCACTGCCACCCGTCTCGCCTTCGGCCATTCTCTTGTCCTGGGCCATTGGATCGTGCTCGAGGATCTCGCCCTTGAAGATCCAGACCTTGACGCCGCAGGTGCCGAAGGTCGTGAACGCGGTCGCAACGCCGTAGTCGATGTCGGCGCGCAGCGTGTGCAGCGGCACGCGACCTTCGCGATACCACTCCATGCGCGCGATTTCCGCACCGCCCAGACGTCCCGAGCAGTTGATGCGGATGCCTTCCGCGCCGAGACGCATCGCCGACTGAACGGCGCGCTTCATGGCACGGCGGAACGCCACGCGGCGCTCGAGCTGCTGCGCGATCGACTCGGCCACCAGCGTCGCATCGAGTTCCGGCTTGCGGATCTCGACGATGTTGATGACGACGTCGGACGAGGTGATGTCCGCGACCTTCTTACGCAGCTTGTCGATGTCGGCGCCCTTCTTGCCGATCACCACGCCCGGACGAGCCGAGTGGATGGTGACGCGGCACTTCTTGTGCGGACGCTCGATCACGATGCGGGCGACGGCCGCCTGCTTGAGCTCCTTGTGCAGGATCTCACGGATCTTGACGTCCTCGTGCAGCAGCTTGCCGTATTCCTGCTTGCCGGCGAACCAGCGGGAATCCCAGGTGCGGTTGATGCCGAGACGCAGACCGATCGGATTGATCTTTTGACCCATCGTGTTCTCCTGCGCCCTTAAGCGGCTGCTTCGGCTTCGACCTGACGAACGATGATCGTCAGCTGCGAAAATGGTTTGTAGACACGGCCCGAACGGCCACGGCCGCGAGCGGCGAAGCGCTTCATCACGAGGCCGTTGCCGACGAAGGCCTGAGCCACGACGAGATCGTCGACGTCGAGATCGTGGTTGTTCTCGGCATTGGCGATAGCCGATTCCAGGCACTTCTTCACGTCGACCGCGATCCGCTTGCGCGAAAACTGCAGATCGGCGAGCGCAGCAGCTGCCTTCCGGCCGCGAATGAGCTGGGCGACCAGGTTGAGCTTCTGCGGGCTCACCCGCAGCATCCGGGCGACCGCCTTGGCCTCGTTCTCGGCGAGGCTCCGTTCGCGCTTAGGTTTGCTCATCGTTTAATCCTCAAGCCTTCTTGGCTTTCTTGTCGCCGGAGTGGCCATGGAAGGTCCGGGTCGGCGAGAACTCGCCGAACTTGTGACCAACCATTTCCTCGTTGACGGCCACCGGCACGTGCTTCTGACCGTTGTAGACGCCGAAGGTCAGGCCGACGAACTGCGGCAGGATCGTCGAGCGACGGCTCCAGATCTTGATGACGTCGTGACGGCCGGACGCGCGGGCGGCATCTGCCTTCTTGAGCAGAGAACCCTCGACGAACGGGCCTTTCCAGACTGAACGAACCATGTCCGGCGTTCCTTACTTCTTCCGCTTGTGGCGGCTTAGGAGAATGAATTTGTTGGTCGACTTGTTGGTGCGGGTCTTCTTGCCCTTGGTCGGCTTGCCCCACGGGGTGACCGGGTGGCGGCCGCCCGAGGTACGACCTTCACCACCGCCGTGCGGATGGTCGATCGGGTTCATCGAAACACCGCGGTTATGCGGCTTGCGGCCCAGCCAACGGTTGCGGCCGGCCTTGCCGATCGAGGTGTTCATGTGATCCGGGTTCGACACCGCGCCGATCGTGCCGCGGCAACGGCCGTGCACCAGGCGCTGCTCGCCCGAGTTCAGGCGGATGATCACGTAGTCCTGGTCGCGGCCGACGAGCTGGGCATAGGTGCCCGCGGAACGGGCGAGCTGGCCACCCTTCCCGATCTTGACCTCGATGTTGTGGATGATCGTGCCGACCGGCATGTTGCCGAGCGGCATGACGTTGCCCGGCTTCACGTCGACGTAGTTGCCGGCGATGATGGTGTCACCCACGGCCAGGCGCTGCGGCGCCAGGATGTAGGCCTGCTCGCCGTCCTGATACTTGATCAGCGCGATGAAGCCGGTGCGGTTCGGATCATACTCGAGACGCTCGACGGTCGCGGGGACGTCGATCTTCTCGCGCTTGAAATCCACGGTGCGCAGCGTCTTCTTGTGGCCACCGCCACGGAAGCGCACGGTGATGCGACCAGTGTTGTTGCGGCCGCCCGAGGAGTGCTTGCCCTCGGTGAGCGCCTTGACCGGCTTGCCCTTGTAGAGGGCCGAACGATCGACCATGACCAGCTGGCGCTGACCCGGCGTCGTAGGATTGAATGTCTTCAGTGCCATCGTCGTACGACCTTACAGACCGGTGGTGACGTCGATCCGGTGGCCCTCTTCGAGGGTCACGATCGCGCGCTTGGTGTTCGACTGCGAGCCGAGATTGCCGCGGAAGATCTTGGTCTTGCCCTTGCGGACCAGCGTGTTGACGCTCTTGACCTTGACGTCAAACAGCTTCTCGATCGCTTCCTTGATCTGCGGCTTGGTCGCCTTGGCGGCCACCTTGAACAGCACCTTGTTGTGCTCCGAGGCGATCGTGGCCTTTTCGGTCACGACCGGCGACAGGATCACGTCGTAGTGGCGAGCCTCGATGTTCTTCGTCATTTGAAGCGCGCCTCCAGCGCATCGATGGCGGCCTTGGTCAGAACGAGCTTCTGACGGCGCAGGATGTCGTAGACGTTGATGCCCTGGATCGGCAGCACGTCCATGTTCGGGATGTTGCGGGCCGCAGCGGCGAAGCCGTTGTTGAGCTCGGCGCCGTCGATGATCAGCGCGTTGGTCAGACCCAGACCCGAGAAGTGACCGAGCAGCGCCTTGGTCTTGGCGGCTTCCAGCGCGGCCTTCTCGATCACGACGAGATCGCCGTCCTTGGCCTTGGCCGAGAGCGCATGCTTCAGCGCCAGCGCGCGGACCTTCTTCGGCAGGTCGGTGGCGTGCGAACGCACCACCGGACCGAAGGCACGGCCGCCGCCGCGGAACTGCGGCACGCGGGCCGAGCCGTGACGAGCACCGCCGGTGCCCTTCTGCTTGTACATCTTCTTGCCGGTGCGCCAGATCTCGGCGCGGCCCTTGGCCTTGTGGGTGCCGGCCTGACGCTTGTTGAGCTGCCACTGCACGCAACGCGCAATGATGTCCTGGCGCGGCTCGAGGCCGAAAATGGTGTCGGACAGCTGGACCGAGCCGGCTTCCTTACCTTCGAGGGTGGTGACCTTCAATTCCATCTCACGCACCCTCCTGCTGGGCCGCAGCCTCGGCTTCGCCACCGGCAACCTTGAACTTGCCGGGCTTCGGAGCTTCCTTCGGCAGCGGCTTCTTGACGGCGTCGCGCACGCGGATCCAGCCGCCCTTGGAGCCGGGAACGGCGCCTTCGACGAGGATCAGGCCGCGCTCGACATCGAGCTGAACGACGCGAAGGTTGAGCGTGGTGATGCGGTCGACACCCATGTGGCCGGGCATCTTCTTGTTCTTCCAGGTCTTGCCGGGGTCCTGACGGCCACCGGTCGAACCGATCGAGCGGTGCGAGACCGAAACGCCGTGGGTGGCGCGCAGACCGCCGAAGTTCCAGCGCTTCATGCCGCCGGCGAAGCCCTTACCGACCGAGGTGCCGGTGACGTCGACGAACTGGCCGACGACGAAGTGGTCGGCCAGGATCTCGGCGCCGACCGGGATCATGGCATCCGCGGTGACGCGGAATTCCTCGACCTGCCGCTTCGGCTCGACTTTGGCGACCGCGAACTGGCCGCGCTCCGCCTTGGGCATGTAAACGGTCTTGCGGCTGCCAGAACCAAGCTGGAGCGCGACGTAACCGTTCTTCTCTTCGGTACGGTGGCCCACGACCTGGCAATTGCCGAGCTTCAGCACGGTCACGGGGATATGTTCGCCGGCCTCAGTAAAGACCCGCGTCATCCCGACCTTTTGTGCGATCACTCCGGAGCGCATCGGCTTGCTTCCTGTTCTTTCTGTCCGCTTGCGCGAACGGGATCCAAAAATCTTAGAGCTTGATCTCGACGTCGACACCGGCGGCCAGGTCGAGCTTCATCAAAGCATCGACGGTCTGCGGGGTCGGATCGACGATATCGAGCAAGCGCTTGTGAGTGCGCATCTCGAACTGCTCGCGGCTCTTCTTGTCGACGTGGGGCGAACGGTTGACGGTGAACTTCTCGATGCGGGTGGGCAGCGGAATGGGTCCGCGGACCTGCGCGCCGGTGCGCTTCGCCGTGTTCACGATCTCGCGGGTCGACGTATCGAGGATACGATGGTCGAACGCCTTGAGACGGATACGAATGTTTTGGCCGTTCATTGCCGTGGTCTCTCTTCAGTGGGGTGGCGAATAGCGAATAGCGAATGTCACCATTCGCTACTCGCCGATCCCTGTTCTCGTAATTACTCGATGATCGAGGCGACGACGCCGGCGCCGACGGTGCGGCCGCCTTCGCGGATCGCGAAGCGGAGCTTCTCTTCCATCGCGATCGGCACGATCAGGTGCACTTCCATCGCGATGTTGTCGCCCGGCATCACCATCTCAGTGCCTTCCGGCAGGTGCACGACACCGGTCACGTCGGTGGTGCGGAAGTAGAACTGCGGACGGTAGTTGGTGAAGAACGGGGTGTGGCGACCGCCCTCTTCCTTGGTGAGGATGTAAGCCTCAGCCTTGAACTTGGTGTGCGGCTTGACCGAACCCGGCTTGCACAGCACCTGGCCGCGCTCGACGTCTTCGCGCTTGGTACCGCGGAGCAGCGCACCGATGTTGTCGCCGGCCTGGCCCTGATCGAGCAGCTTGCGGAACATTTCGACGCCGGTGACGGTGGTCTTCTGGGTCGCACGGAGACCGACGATCTCGATTTCCTCGCCGACCTTGACGATGCCGCGCTCGACACGGCCGGTCACGACGGTGCCGCGGCCCGAGATCGAGAACACGTCTTCAACCGGCATCAGGAACGGCTGGTCGATCGGACGCTCCGGCTGCGGGATGTACTCGTCGACGTTCTTCATCAGCTCGAGGATGGCGTCGTGGCCGAGCTTCTTGTCGGAATCTTCGAGAGCGGCGAGCGCCGAACCCTTGATGATCGGGATCTTGTCGCCCGGGAAGTCGTACTTCGAGAGCAGCTCGCGGACTTCGAGCTCGACGAGCTCGAGCAGTTCCGGATCGTCGACCATGTCGCACTTGTTGAGGAACACGACGAGTGCGGGCACGCCGACCTGGCGGGCGAGCAGGATGTGCTCGCGGGTCTGCGGCATCGGGCCGTCAGCGGCCGACACGACCAGGATCGCACCGTCCATCTGGGCGGCGCCGGTGATCATGTTCTTGACGTAGTCGGCGTGGCCGGGGCAGTCGACGTGGGCGTAGTGGCGGTTCGGCGTCTCGTACTCGACGTGCGCGGTCGAGATGGTGATGCCACGCGCCTTCTCTTCCGGCGCCTTGTCGATCTGATCGTACGCGGTGAACGTCGCACCGCCGGCTTCGGCGAGAACCTTGGTGATCGCCGCGGTCAGCGACGTCTTGCCATGGTCGACGTGACCGATGGTGCCGATGTTGCAGTGCGGCTTGTTACGTTCAAACTTTGCTTTGGCCATTTGACTCTCCGTTCAATCGTCAGTTCGTGACCGACGACAATCAGGCAAACTTCTTCTGGACTTCTGCCGACACGTTGGCCGGCGCTTCTGCGTAGTGGTCGAACTGCATGGTGAAGGTTGCGCGCCCCTGGCTCATCGAGCGCAGGTTATTCACGTAACCGAACATGTTCATGAGCGGCACCATCGCATTGATGACGTTGGCGTTGCCGCGCATGTCCTGACCCTGGATCTGACCGCGCCGCGAATTCAGGTCGCCGATGACCGAGCCGGTGTAGTCTTCCGGGGTCACCACTTCGACCTTCATGATCGGCTCGAGCAGGACGGACTTGCCCTTCTGCAAGGCTTCGCGGAATGCCGCGCGCGATGCGATTTCGAAGGCGAGCGCCGACGAGTCGACGTCGTGATACTTGCCGTCGACGAGCTGAACCTTGACGTCGACCACGGGGAAGCCTGCGACGACACCAGAGCTCATCACGCTGTTGAGGCCCTTTTCAACGCCGGGGATGTATTCCTTCGGAACCGCACCACCGACGATCTTGGATTCGAACTCGTAGCCCTTGCCGGGCTCGTTCGGCTCGACCACGATCGACACTTCCGCGAACTGACCGGTACCGCCGGTCTGCTTCTTGTGAGTGTACTTGACCTCGGCCTTCTTGGTGACGCGCTCACGGAACGCAACCTGGGGCGCGCCGATGTTGGCGTCGACCTTGTAGGTGCGGCGGAGAATGTCGACCTTGATGTCGAGGTGGAGTTCGCCCATGCCCTTGAGAATGGTCTGGCCGGACTCCTGGTCGGTCGACACGCGGAAGGACGGATCCTCAGCAGCGAGCTTGGCCAGAGCCACGCCCAGCTTTTCCTGGTCGGCCTTGGACTTCGGCTCGATCGCGATCTCGATGACCGGCTCGGGGAATTCCATCTTCTCGAGGATCACCTGCTTGTCGGGATCGCACAGCGTGTCACCGGTGCGCGCTTCCTTCAGGCCGGCCAGTGCGACGATGTCGCCGGCATAGGCTTCCTTGATGTCTTCGCGATTGTTCGCATGCATCAAGAGCATGCGCCCGATGCGCTCCTTCTTCTCACGGGTCGAGTTCACGACGCCGGTGCCGCTCTGCAGAACGCCGGAGTAGATGCGGCAGAAGGTGATGGTGCCGACGAACGGGTCGTCCATGATCTTGAACGCGAGCAGCGCGAGCGGCTCCTTGTCGTCCGCCTTGCGCACGACTTCGTTGCCGCGATCGTCGGTGCCCTTGATCGCGGGCACGTCGATCGGCGACGGCAGATAGTCGACGACGGCGTCGAGCAGCGGCTGAACGCCCTTGTTCTTGAAGGCCGAGCCGCACAGCACGGGATAGAACGCGCCGGTCAGGACCGCCTTGCGGATCAGCCGCTTCAGCGTCTCTTCGTCCGGCTCCTTGCCGTCGAGATAGGCGGCCATGGCGTCGTCGTCGAGCTCGACGGCGGCTTCCACCATCTTCTCGCGGTATTCCTTGGCCTGCTCGACCAGATCTTCCGGGATGTCGACATAGTCGAACTTCGCGCCGAGCGATTCATCGTTCCAGATGATGCCCTGCATCTTCACGAGGTCGACGAGACCCTTGAAGTTGTTCTCGGCGCCGATCGGAAGCTGGATCGCGATCGGCTTGGCGCCGAGGCGGTCGACGATGTCGGCCAGGCACTTGAAGAAGTCGGCGCCGGTCTTGTCCATCTTGTTGGCGAAGACGATGCGCGGAACCTTGTACTTGTCGCCCTGGCGCCAGACGGTCTCGGTCTGGGGCTCGACGCCCTGGTTCGAGTCGAGCACGCAGACGGCGCCGTCGAGCACGCGCAGCGAACGCTCGACTTCGATGGTGAAGTCGACGTGGCCGGGGGTGTCGATGATGTTCAGGCGCTTGCCGGCCCAGAACGCAGTGGTCGCAGCCGAGGTGATCGTGATGCCACGCTCCTGCTCCTGCTCCATCCAGTCCATCGTCGCGGCACCTTCGTGCACTTCGCCGATCTTGTGGCTCTTGCCGGTGTAATAGAGGATGCGCTCGGTGGTCGTCGTCTTACCGGCATCGATATGCGCCATGATACCGAAGTTGCGGTAATTCTCTATGGCATGAACGCGGGGCATAGGGTGTTCCTTAGATTCCGTGTGTCGCCGTTACCAGCGATAGTGCGAGAAGGCGCGATTGGCTTCCGCCATCCGGTGCACGTCTTCACGCTTCTTGACGGCATTCCCGCGGTTGTTCGACGCGTCCAGGAGCTCGGCCGAGAGCCGCTCGGTCATGGTCTTCTCGTTGCGATCACGCGCAGCGGAAATCAGCCAGCGGATACCCAGCGCCTGACGGCGGGTCGAACGAACTTCGACCGGAACTTGGTAGGTCGCGCCGCCGACGCGGCGGGAGCGCACTTCGATCGTCGGCATGACGTTCTCGAGTGCCTGCTCGAACACGCCGAGCGGGTTCTGCTTGGTCTTGGTTTCGATGATACCGAACGCACCGTAGACGATGCCTTCGGCGACCGACTTCTTGCCGGCGTACATCACCGAGTTCATGAACTTCGTGACGATGATGTTCCCGAACTTCGGATCGGGAAGGACTTCGCGCTTTTCCGCTGAGTGGCGACGAGACATGGAGCTGGTTCCCGCTTACTTCGGACGCTTCGCGCCGTACTTCGAACGACGCTGCTTACGGTTCTTGACGCCCTGGGTATCCAGAACGCCGCGGAGGATGTGGTAGCGCACGCCGGGCAAGTCCTTGACGCGACCGCCGCGGATCATGACCACCGAGTGCTCCTGGAGGTTATGGCCTTCACCGGGGATGTAGCCGATCACCTCGAAGCCGTTGGTCAGGCGCACCTTGGCGACCTTACGAAGCGCCGAGTTCGGCTTCTTCGGGGTCGTGGTGTAGACGCGGGTGCAAACACCACGCTTCTGCGGCGACTGCTGCAGCGCCGGCACCTTCTTGCGCGACTTCTGCACTTCACGCGGTTGAGCGATCAGCTGGTTGATCGTCGGCATCCTGGCCTTACCCTTTGTTCTGTCGCAGACCCTTTTCGGATCCGCTGTCTTGCCGCAGCCCGTCGCCGGGACTGCAAATTCTTTCGAGCTACCCGCCCGACGAGGTCGCCTTCCGCGGAACAATCCGCACAAAGCGAAATCGCGCCAACCGCCCCATCAACGGGCGGAAAGCGCTTCGACGCCACAGAGGACCGCAGTATTGAGGCCGATCAGCATAAAGCCGCGGCCCGCGCACTGAGGTCATGCATCCGAATTCGATCTCAAGAGAATAAGCTCAAGAGAACTAGAATCGCACTGGCATTGCCTAGCTATGATCGACAGCGTTTGAGCGGCATTCGTCGAGGTTGGTGCCCGCCTTTTAGCGATCCCTGGTGGCTTTAGTCCTTGGGGATCTAACGGGTGGCCCGTTCCGACGCTGGCGATGCTCACCGCCTGTCGTTAAGTGAGGCGCTTTCTATGCGTGAGAATCGATCAAGTCAAGGCGAAACGACAGCCACGAACCGCTTCAGGAGCCTGTCAAAATCGCTGTTTGCCGCCCTCGCCGCACCACTCCGATATGGGAACGGACTCTCGGTTCCGCCAGCTTGAGAATTATTATACCCGGGCGAAAAGTACTTTTATGACCAGGGCTAAGGCTTTTTTTCCTGTTGATGCGTCAATCTGGGCCCTTCGGCAGGAAATGGGCGCCATGCGGTACACCGACATTGCCATTATCGGCGGCGGATTGGCGGGCTCGACCGCCGCCGCGATGCTCGGCCGGGCCGGAATTTCGACCGTCCTGATCGATCCGCATGAGAGCTATCCGGCGGACTTTCGCGTCGAGAAACTCAGTGGTCAGGAGCAGGTTGGGCGATTCCTGAAGACCGGAATCGCAGAATCAGTGCTGCGCCGCGCGACCTTTACCGGCGAGAACTGGATCGCCCGCTTCGGCCGCCTGCTCGACAAGGCACCGAGCCGGCAGTTCAACATCCTCTACGATTCCCTGGTCAACGCGGTCCGCGACGAAATCCCCGCTTCCGTCGAGCGCATCTGCGCCAAGGCCATCGCCGTCGAGACGAGCGAGGAGCGGCAGCGGGTCGTGCTCTCCAATGACGAGACGATCTCGGCCCGCCTGGTGGTGCTCGCCAATGGCCTGAATGTCGGCCTGCGCCACCAGCTCGGTATCACCCGAAAAGTCATCAGCGCCTGCCATTCGATCTCGATCGGGTTCGACATCGTCCCGGTCGGGCGCCCAGCATTCGCCTTCCCGGCTCTGACCTACTTCTCCGAACGTCCGAGCGACCGCATCCCGTACGTCACGCTGTTTCCGGTGGGCACGCGGATGCGCGCCAATCTGTTCGTCTATCGCGCCTGCGACGACCCCTGGCTGCGCGAGCTGCGCCGCGCCCCGACCGAGACGCTGGATGCGGCCCTGCCCCGGCTCGAGGCCGTCACCGGCCCGTTCGAGATCCCGGGCGAGATCAAGATCCGCCCGGTCGATCTCTACGTGAACGATTGCCGCGGCCAGCCCGGCCTCGTGCTGGTGGGCGATGCCTTCGCGACCTCCTGCCCGGTCGCCGGCACCGGCTGCGACAAGGTCTTCACCGACGTCGAGCGGCTCTGCAACGTCCACATCCCGGCCTGGCTCGCCTGCGACGGGATGAGTGCGGCCAAGATCGCTGCCTTCTACGCAGATCCGGTCAAGCGGGCCTGTGACGAATGGTCGGCGGCGAAGGCGTTCGACTTCCGCTCAGTCTCGATCGGTACGAGCCCCTACTGGACGGCGCAGCGCTGGGCCCGCTTCATCGCCTGGTCGGCTCAAGGCCTGCTGCGGCCGCTTGGAGGCGCCTTCGAGCTGGAGCCGAACTTGCTCGGTCATTCCTCCTCGTCGTCCTCGTCCTCGGCATCCTCGAGGTCGTCTTCGTCCTCATCGTCCCTGCCGTCGTCGGCGTGAGCCGCCGCGCCGTGCGGCTGGTGGATCTGGTCGTTCCACAGCTTGCGATAGGTCCCGTTCTTGGCGAGCAGCTGGGCATGCGAGCCGCGCTCGATCGCCCTGCCCCCTGAGATCACGATGATCTCGTCCATCTCCACCACCGAGGTCAGGCGGTGGGTCGACCAGATCATGGTGCGGCCCTTGGCGACCTTGAGCAGCGTGCGGTTGATCGCGGCTTCCGTGGTCTGATCCAGCGCCGAGGTGGCTTCGTCCAGCAGCAGCACCGAGGGGTTGCGGATGACCGCGCGCGCGATCGCGATGCGCTGGCGCTGACCGCCCGACAGGGTGTCGCCGCGCTCGCCGACCGGCGTGTCGTATCGCTGCGGCAGGCTCATGATATAGCGGTGGATCTCGGCCTTCTTGGCGGCCTCCTCCACCTCCTCGTCGGTCGCGCCCTCCTTGCCGAGCCGGATGTTCTCGCGGATCGACATGTTGAACAGCATGTTCTCCTGGAACACCACCGCCATGCTCCGGCGCAGCGAATCCAGCGTCACCTTGCGGACGTCCACGCCGTCGATGGTGACCCGCCCCTCGTCGGGCACGTAGAGCCGCAGGATCAAATTGAGCAACGTGCTCTTGCCGGAGCCGCTCGGGCCCACGATCGCGATGCGCTTGCCCGCGTTGAGCTTGAGACTGAGATTGTCCAGCACCGGGGTCTGACTGCCCTCGTACTGGAAGGTGACGTGATCGAACGTGATGTCGTTGGTGATGCGCGGCAAATCGGGCGCGCCGGGGCGGTCGGCAGCGCGGGTCGGCTCGTCCAGCAGCTCCTGCATGTGCCGGATCGCCGCCGCCGAGGAGATCGACACCGGGATGAAATGCATCACATGGGCGATGTTGTAGGAGACCTCCCAGAAGGCGCTCTCGAAGGTGACGAAGGTGCCGATGGTGATCTGGCCCTTGGTGGCAAGATAAGCGCCGATCGCGAGCACCACGAGGTGCAGCATCAGCACCGAGATGGTGACCGTCCGCTCCACCATGGTCGACAGGAACGCGGCTGAGGCGATCTTGTCGCGCGCCTCGTGGTTGCGGAAGGTGAAGAAGCCGAACATCTTGCGCTGCAGGCTGAACGCCTTGATCACGGCCTGCGCCGCCACGTTCTCCTGCACCATGCCGAGCAGCGCGCTCTCGTTGAGCTTCTGCTCGTAATTGGCCTGCACCGCCTTGGGCGTCAGGATCCGCGGGCCGATCAGTGTGATCGGGAACACGAGCAGCGCGACCGCCGCGAGCTGCCAGTTCAGGAACACCATCAGGATGATGCCGGCGATCAGCTCCAGAAACGGCAGCGCGGCACTGTTGGCAAACGTCTTGACCGAGCCTTCGAAGGCCGACAGGTCGACGGAGAAGCGCGACAGGATCTCACCGCGCTTGGTGCGGCCGAAATAGGCCGCCGGCAGGTCCTGAACGTGCTCGAACAGGCGCTTGCGGACGTCGGAGATGATGCAGGCGGCCAGCCGCGCGTCCCAGCGCTCGTACCAGACCGCGACGATCGAGGTGAAGATGCCGGCGACGGCGAGCACGCCGAGGATCTTGTACAGCGCCTGGAAGTCCTCCTCCCCGAGCGCGTCGTCGATCAGGAACTTGAGGCTGAGCGGCATGATGACGTTGAACAGCGTCTCGACGCAGACGCCAAACGCCACGAAGGACAGCATCCGCTTGTAGTTCGCCAGGAACGGCTTGACGAACCCGACGATGGTCGCGAGCGCGCCCGCGGCCTCGCGCGCGGTAAAGACGACGAGGTCCTCGTCCTCATCATCGTCGTCGAGCTCCAGCTCGTCATCCGCCTCGTCTTCGGCATCCTCGTCGTCTTCGAGGTCCGGCTTGGCAGTCGAGGCGAGCTTGTCGTCGAGCTCGGCCGCCTCTTCGGCGGCGAGCTTCTGTTTGTCGGGCGAGAAAGGCTTGGATGCCATGAAACCAACCGATGCTGACGGCCGGCATGACCGCAGAGAAAGCAGGACATAGCGGAAAGCCGCTATTGCACCGATTCTATGCGATCAGGATGAATTCGGCAAAACAATTGGCGAATTCGACACGCGCCCCGCGGCTAATCCTCATCCTCGTCCTCGACCTTGTCGAAGAAGGAATAGCGCAGGCTGTCGGCGTCGGCGTACCACTGCCCCGGCCCCTTGTTGGCGGCGAGCGTCGCCTCCCAGAGCGCATCGGTGCAATCCTTGCGGTGCATCGAGAGGTCGAAACCGTTGCCGAAGAACAGTTCGGACCATTCCCACCACGTGCCGAGTTTCTTGACCCCGCGCAGGAGGTCGTAGCGGTCGATCAGCGCGGGCGCCATGTCCGAGGTAATCGAGCCGAACACGAGGCCGGTCTTGACCACGCGGTTCAGTTCCTTGATTGCGCGGACCACCTGCTTCGGGGAAACGTGGCAAAGGCTGGTCTCGAACACGAAGTCGAACGCGCCGTCCTTGAACGGCATGTCGGTGATCGAGCCGAGCTTGTTGTACTTCTTCAGCGCCTTCGGCGTCCTGGCGTGGATGGCGCGGTTGCTCTCGATGCCGAAGGCATCGATGCCGCGCTCGCGCAGCGCGCCGACCAATTCGCCGCTGGCCGAGCCCGCGACGAGCAGCTTGGCACCCTTGGTCTTGCCCCAGACGATGCCGAGCAGCCGGGTGAGGTAATCGGGATCGGTGAAGTGGCGCCATGCCTCGTGATAGGGGCCGAGGCCGCGATAGTTCTCGAAATAGTCGCGATCGATCTTGTCGGAGAGCGGCTTGTCGTCCTGCGCGCGCTCGCGGCGCAGGCGCATCATCTCGGTCAGGATGATGTCGGTTGCCGCATCCGAGGAGTCGAGCAGGCCGTTCAGCGTCGAGTCGAACAGATAGTCGCCGACCACCACGATGCCGGGATGCTCCTTCGGCTCGGGCCGGTGATTGGTCATGACATCGCGCACCGGCAGGCCGCCCGGAATCGCGTTCACCGATGACAACCAGCGATGGATCTTGCCTTCCATGAAATGCAGGCGCGCATCGCCGAGCGAGGCCGGCAGCGATTTCAGCGCGGCATCGATCAGCTCCTGGTCGGACAGATTGGCGAAGGCCAGCGCGTCGGAGCCGGGAATCAGCCAGTTCAGCACGCCGTGCTTGCCGACGTCGTGGCGCGCACCCTCGTTGTAGACGCAGCAGCCGCCGAAGGCTTCCGACATGAACCAGGCGCCTGGAATCTTCTCGCCCCAGAACGGCGTGTCGAACAGGATCGAGACGCGCAAATAGTGCGCGGGACGGTCGAAGTAAGAAACGTGCTTGACCATCGACTTGCGGAGCTGTTCGCCTTCCCACCCCATGGTGGCGAGCCAGGAATGCGGCAGGCAGACCAGCACGAGATCGAAGTCGCGCGTCTCCGGTCCCTTGCCGTTCATCATCTTGAGCTGGTAGCGGCCGGTCGGCGCCTTGCCGACGGTTAGCACGCGGTGATTGAGCTGGATGTCGGCGTTGACCTCCGACTGCAGGCATTCGATCAACTGCTCGTTGCCGTTCTGGATGGAATAGAGGCCGATATAGCCGTCGACATCCATCAGATAGTTCTTGAGCGCGTTGAGGCCGTTGGTGTTGTGGCTCTCGGTGGCGATGTCGGAGCGTGCCATCACCTTGAAGAACCGCTTTGCGGTTTCGTCCTCGACCTCCTCGTCGAGCACCTGCTCGGCGGTCTTGTAGGCCCAGGGATTCTCATTGTCGTGCGCGCCGACGCCCTCGTAATATTCGATCGGTGACATCGCCTCAGCACAGCGCTTGCGGAACGCCTCGATCGCCGCGGCGGTCTTGGCACCATACTTGCGGCGCATGCCCGGCACGTCGTCGAGAAGCTCGCCGCCGAACTGCACCTGCTCGGCATCCATCGGAATCGTCTGCAGCCCGAAATGCTGGATCAGCTCGCGCAGCGGATCCGGCCCGGTCATCGAGTAGTCGTAGATCTCGGCAACGCCGGCCTCGTACATCGCGGGCGCGGAATCGAATTTGCGGGTGACGATCTTGCCGCCGAGCCGATCGGAGGCCTCGTAGATGGTGACGCGACAGAGGTCGCCGAGCTTGCGCTTCAGATACCAAGCGCTCATCAGCCCGCCGGGGCCGCCGCCTACGATTGCGAGATCAAGCATGTGAGTTCCGTGGTCTCCGGCCCGCCCCCTTCACGGGACCACCGGTCTAAACTCTCCTAGCAGAAGCGCTTTTGCGGCTGAAGGAAAGATGAACAAAGGTTGATCTCGCATCGCAACAGACAAGCAAAGCAACAAAAAGGCCGGCTTTCGCCGGCCTTTTCATTGTCCTCGGTAGTCCTACGGATGAACGATCATTCCGCGGGCGGCAGCGCAGGAAGCTCCGCTTCCGGCGCGGGCGACACGACCGCCGCCTGCTTCTCGCGCTCGTCCAGGATCAGCTTGTCGCGCTTCATGGCGACTTCGCGAATCTTGGCCATGGAGGCGCCGGTGCCTGCCGGAATCAGCCGGCCGACGATGACGTTCTCCTTGAGGCCTTCGAGCGGATCGACCTTGCCGTTGACCGCCGCTTCCGTGAGGACGCGGGTGGTCTCCTGGAACGAGGCCGCCGAGAAGAAGGAGCGGGTCTGGAGGCTCGCCTTGGTGATGCCGAGCAGAACCGGCGTCCCCGTAGCGATCTTCTTGCCCTCTTCCTTCGCCTTCTCGTTCAGCGCGTCGAACTCGATCTTGTCGACCTGCTCGCCGGAGATCATGTCCGTGTCGCCCTGGTCGGTGACTTCCACCTTCTGGAGCATCTGACGGACAATCACCTCGATGTGCTTGTCGTTGATGAGCACGCCCTGGAGCCGGTAGACCTCCTGGATCTCGTTGACCAGGTAAGCCGCGAGTTCCTCGATGCCCTTGACCGCCAGGATGTCGTGCGGCGCCGGGTTGCCTTCCACGATGAAGTCGCCCTTTTCGACGACGTCGCCGTCCTGAAGGTGGATGTGCTTGCCCTTCGGGATCAGGTACTCGCGCGGCTCGTCGGTCTTGTCCATCGGCTCGATCGAGATGCGACGCTTGTTCTTGTAGTCGCGTCCGAACCGGATGGTGCCCGAGATTTCGGCAATGATCGCCGCATCCTTCGGACGCCGTGCCTCGAACAGTTCCGCCACCCGCGGCAGACCGCCGGTGATGTCACGCGTCTTGGCGCTTTCGGTCGAGACACGGGCGAGGATATCGCCCGGATTGACCTTGGCGCCGACGTCGACCGAGAGAATGGCGTCGACCGACAGCATGTAGCGGGCATCGCCGCCACGGGCGAGCTTGAGCACCTTGCCGTCCTTGCCCTTGACCACGATGGCCGGACGCAGGTCCGCGCCGCCGCGGGTCGAGCGCCAGTCGATGACCACGCGCTTGGCGATACCGGTGGCTTCGTCGAGCGTTTCCGAGATCGACTGCCCCTCGACCAGATCCTCGAAGCCGATGGTACCTTCGACCTCGGTGAGGAGCGGACGGGTGTAGGGATCCCACTCGACGATGCGCTGGCCACGCTTGACCATGTCGCCTTCGTCGACGTGCAGGCGCGAACCGTACTGAACGCGGTGCGTCGCACGCTCGGTGCCGTCGGCATCGACGATCGCCACCACCATGTTGCGCACCATCGCGACCAGGTGGCCTTCGCTGTTGCGGGCGATGGCCTTGTTCCGGATCACGATCTTGCCGTCGAAGTTGGCTTCGACGAACGACTGCTCGTTGAGCTGCGCCGCACCACCGATATGGAAGGTGCGCATGGTGAGCTGGGTGCCCGGCTCGCCGATCGACTGCGCCGCGATGACGCCGACCGCTTCGCCGTGGTTGACCGGCGTGCCGCGGGCGAGGTCGCGGCCATAGCACTTGCCGCAGATGCCGTTGACGAGTTCGCAGGTCAGCGCCGAGCGGATCTTCACCTCCTGCACACCACCCTGCTGGATGGCGTCCAGATGGCTTTCTTCCATCAGCGTATCGCGCTTGATGATCACCTTGCCGGAGCTGTCACGGATATCTTCGCAGGCCGTGCGTCCGAGGATGCGCGAGCCGAGCGAAGCCACCACGGTGCCGGCATCGACGATGGCGCGCATCTTGATGCCGAGCTTGGTGCCGCAGTCGCTCTGTGTGATGATGCAGTCCTGCGCGACGTCGACGAGACGACGGGTCAGGTAGCCCGAGTTCGCGGTCTTCAACGCGGTGTCCGCGAGGCCCTTGCGGGCGCCGTGGGTCGAGTTGAAGTACTCGAGAACCGAAAGGCCCTCCTTGAAGTTCGAGATGATCGGCGTCTCGATGATCTCGCCCGACGGCTTGGCCATCAGGCCGCGCATGCCGGCGAGCTGGCGCATCTGGGCCGGCGAACCGCGGGCGCCGGAGTGAGCCATCATGTAGATCGAGTTGATGTCGGCATCCGCTCCACTCGCCGTCTTCTTGGTGGAGGAGATCTCCTTCATCATCGCCTTGGCGATTTCTTCCGTGGCCTTCGACCAGGCGTCGACGACCTTGTTGTACTTCTCGCCATGGGTGATCAGGCCGTCGTTGTACTGCTGCTCGAAATCCTTCGCCAGCGTACGGGTGGTGTCGACGATCTTCCACTTGGAGTGCGGCACGACCATGTCGTCCTTGCCGAACGAGATGCCGGCCTTGAACGCGTTGTAGAAGCCGAGCGCCATGATGCGGTCGCAGAAGATCACCGTCTCCTTCTGGCCGCAGTGGCGGTAGACCTGGTCGATGACGCCCGAGATCTCGCGCTTGGTCATCAGCTTGTTGATGATCTCGTAGGGGACGCGCGGGTTCTTCGGCAGCAGATTGCCGAGCATGACGCGGCCAGCGGTGGTCTCGATCCAGCGCTTCGAGATCTTGCCGGTCTCGTCGATGCCTTCCCACCGGTACTTGATCTTGGTGTGGAGGTGGATGACCTTCGCGTGCAGCGCGTGCTCGAGTTCGGCCATCTCGCCGAACACCTTGCCCTCGCCGGGCAGGCCTTCGCGCATGATCGAGACGTAGTAGAGACCGAGCACGATGTCCTGCGACGGCACGATGATCGGCTGTCCGTTCGCCGGGTGCAGGATGTTGTTGGTCGACATCATCAGGACGCGCGCTTCCAGCTGCGCTTCGAGCGACAGCGGGACGTGCACGGCCATCTGGTCGCCGTCGAAGTCGGCATTGAACGCGGAGCAGACCAGCGGGTGAAGCTGGATCGCCTTGCCCTCGATCAGCACGGGCTCGAACGCCTGGATGCCGAGACGATGCAGCGTCGGTGCGCGGTTGAGCAGCACCGGATGCTCGCGGATGACCTCATCCAGGATGTCCCAGACCTCGGGCCGCTCCTTCTCGACCAGCTTCTTGGCCTGCTTCACCGTGGTGGACAGGCCCTTGGCGTCGAGCCGCGAATAGATGAACGGCTTGAACAGCTCGAGCGCCATCTTCTTCGGCAGGCCGCACTGATGCAGGCGCAGCTCGGGACCGACCACGATCACCGAACGGCCCGAATAGTCGACACGCTTGCCCAGAAGGTTCTGACGGAAGCGGCCCTGCTTGCCCTTGAGCATGTCGGCGAGCGACTTCAGCGGGCGCTTGTTGGCGCCCGTGATGACGCGGCCGCGGCGGCCGTTGTCGAACAGCGCATCGACCGCTTCCTGAAGCATGCGCTTCTCGTTGCGGATGATGATGTCGGGCGCGCGGAGCTCCATCAGCCGCTTCAAGCGGTTGTTGCGGTTGATGACGCGGCGGTAGAGGTCGTTCAGATCCGACGTCGCGAAGCGGCCGCCGTCCAGCGGCACCAGCGGACGCAAATCCGGCGGAATCACCGGGACCACGGTCATGATCATCCATTCCGGCTTGTTGCCGGAGTGGCGGAACGCTTCCACGATCTTCAGGCGCTTGGCGAGCTTCTTGTGCTTGATGTCGGAGTCGGTCTCCTGCATCTCCAGGCGCAAGGTCGCCTCGAGCTTCTCGAGGTCCATGCCCTTGAGCAGCTCGCGGATCGCTTCCGCGCCGATCATGGCGGTGAAGCTGTCCTGGCCGTACTCGTCCTGCGCCTTCAGATACTCGTCTTCCGACAGCAGCTGGCGGTCCTTCAGCGCGGTGAGGCCCGGCTCGAGCACGACGTAGTATTCGAAGTAGAGGATCCGCTCGAGATCCTTCAGCGTCATGTCGAGCAGCAGGCCGATGCGCGAGGGCAGCGACTTCAGGAACCAGATGTGGGCGACGGGGGCTGCGAGCTCGATATGGCCCATGCGCTCGCGCCGGACGCGCGACAGCGTGACCTCAACCGAGCACTTCTCGCAGATGATGCCCTTGTACTTCATGCGCTTGTACTTGCCGCACAAGCACTCGTAATCCTTGATCGGCCCGAAGATGCGGGCGCAGAACAGGCCGTCGCGCTCGGGCTTGAAGGTGCGGTAGTTGATGGTCTCCGGCTTCTTGATCTCGCCGTAGGACCAGGACAGAATCTTCTCTGGAGACGCGATCGAGATCCGGATCTGGTCGAAGACCTGAGCCGGCGTCGTCGGGTTGAAGAGATTCATAATTTCTTGGTTCATCGTCTTCTCCTCGCGTGCCGGTCGCCTCCGGCCGCAAATTCGAAAATCACTCAAGCAGGGCGCCCTGCCCTCAAGGCATCGGGAGGGGCGCCAATGCCCGGCCGTGAAGGCCGGGCATGAAAGGTCGTGTTACTCGGCCGCTTCCGACGTCGGCGCCGGTCCAACCTTGGAGTTGTGCAGGTCGACGTTGAGGCCGAGCGAGCGCATTTCCTTGACCAGCACGTTGAACGATTCCGGAATACCGGCCTCGAACGTGTCGTCGCCGCGCACGATCGCCTCGTACACCTTGGTACGGCCGGCGACGTCGTCCGACTTCACCGTCAGCATCTCCTGGAGCGTGTACGCCGCGCCGTAAGCCTCGAGCGCCCACACCTCCATTTCGCCGAAGCGCTGGCCACCGAACTGCGCCTTGCCGCCCAGCGGCTGCTGGGTAACGAGCGAGTACGGACCGATCGAACGCGCGTGGATCTTGTCGTCCACGAGATGGTGCAGCTTGAGCATGTAGATGTAGCCCACTGTCACCTTGCGATCGAACGCATCGCCGGTACGGCCGTCATAGACGGTCGACTGACCCGAAGCGTCGAGACCGGCAAGCTTCAGCATCTCCTCGATGTCGGCTTCCTTGGCGCCGTCGAACACCGGCGTCGCGATCGGCACACCGCGGCTGAGGTTATGGCCGAGCTCGATCAACTCGTTGTCGTTGAGCGTCTTGATCGTCTCGTCCTCGCCGTAGACCTTCTTCAAGGTCTCCTTCAGCGGCTTGATGTCCTGCTTCGACAGGTACGCATCGACGGTCTGGCCGATACGCTTGCCGAGGCCGGCGCAGGCCCAGCCGAGATGGGTCTCGAGGATCTGTCCGACGTTCATGCGCGAAGGCACGCCGAGCGGGTTGAGCACGATGTCGGCGTGCGTACCGTCTTCGAGGAACGGCATGTCCTCGATCGGCACGATCTTCGACACCACGCCCTTGTTGCCGTGGCGGCCGGCCATCTTGTCGCCGGGCTGGATCTTGCGCTTCACCGCGACGAAGACCTTGACCATCTTCATCACGCCGGGCGGCAATTCGTCACCGCGCTGAAGCTTCTCGACCTTGTCGAGGAAGCGCTGTTCAAGCCCCTTCTTCGACTCGTCGTACTGCTTCCGCATAGCCTCGATCTCGGCCATCAGCTTGTCGTTCGGCGATGCGAACAGCCACCACTGCGACTTCGGGTACTCCTCGAGCACCGCACGGGTGATCTTGGTGTCCTTCTTGAAGCCCTTCGGGCCGGCAATGCCCTGCCGCCCTTCGAGCAGCTCGGCAAGACGGTTGTAGACGTTGCGGTCCAGGATCGCCTGCTCGTCGTCGCGGTCCTTGGCCAGACGCTCGATCTCTTCCCGCTCGATCGCCAGCGCCCGCTCGTCCTTGTCGACGCCGTGACGGTTGAACACGCGCACTTCCACGATCGTGCCCTGCACGCCCGGAGGAACGCGCAGCGAGGTATCGCGAACGTCGGAAGCCTTCTCGCCGAAGATGGCGCGCAGGAGCTTCTCTTCCGGCGTCATCGGGCTCTCGCCCTTCGGCGTGATCTTGCCGACCAGGATGTCGCCGGCGCGGACTTCCGCACCGATGTAGACGATACCGGCTTCGTCGAGGTTCTTCAGCGCTTCTTCCGAGACGTTCGGAATGTCGCGGGTGATTTCCTCGGGCCCGAGCTTGGTGTCGCGGGCCATCACCTCGAATTCCTCGATGTGGATCGAGGTGAAGACGTCTTCCTTCACGATCCGCTCGGAGAGCAGGATCGAGTCTTCGAAGTTGTAGCCGTTCCACGGCATGAACGCGACGAGCACGTTCCGGCCGAGCGCGAGCTCACCGAGATCGGTCGACGGACCGTCGGCGATGATGTCGCCCTTCTTGACGATGTCGCCGACCTTCACCAGCGGACGCTGGTTGATGCAGGTCGACTGGTTCGAGCGCTGGTACTTCATCAGACGGTAGATATCGACGCCCGACTTGGTCGGATCGAGATCTTCCGTGGCGCGGATGACGACGCGGGTGGCGTCGATCTGGTCGATCACGCCCGAACGGCGCGCCGCGATCGCGGCGCCCGAGTCACGCGCAACCACGCCTTCCATGCCAGTGCCGACGAACGGCGCCTCGGCGCGAACCAGCGGCACCGCTTGGCGCTGCATGTTCGAGCCCATCAGCGCGCGGTTGGCGTCGTCGTTCTCGAGGAACGGGATCAGCGCCGCGGCCACCGAAACCAGCTGCTTCGGCGACACGTCCATGTAGTCGACCTTGTCGGGCGTCACCGGCAAGACTTCGCCGGCATGACGGCAGACCACGAGGTCTTCGGTGAAGCGGCCCTTCGGGTCGAGCGGCACGTTGGCCTGCGCGACCGTGTAGCGGCCCTCTTCCATCGCCGAGAGATACACGACCTCGTCGGTGACGCGGCCATCCTTGACCTTGCGATACGGCGTCTCGACGAAGCCGTACTTGTTCACGCGCGCGAAGGTCGCGAGCGAGTTGATCAGGCCGATGTTCGGACCTTCCGGCGTCTCGATCGGGCAGATGCGGCCGTAATGCGTCGGATGCACGTCGCGCACCTCGAAGCCGGCGCGCTCGCGGGTCAGACCGCCCGGTCCAAGCGCCGAGAGACGACGCTTGTGGGTGATCTCGCTGAGCGGGTTGGTCTGGTCCATGAACTGCGAGAGCTGCGAGGAGCCGAAGAACTCGCGCACGGCGGCAGCCGCCGGCTTCGCGTTGATCAGGTCCTGCGGCATGACCGTGTCGATGTCGACCGAGGACATGCGCTCCTTGATCGCGCGCTCCATGCGCAGCAGGCCGATGCGGTACTGGTTCTCCATGAGCTCTCCGACCGAACGCACGCGGCGATTGCCGAGATGGTCGATGTCGTCGATCTCGCCCTTGCCGTCGCGCAGATCCACCAGCGTCTTGATGACGGAGAGGATGTCTTCCTTGCGCAGCGTACGCTGGGTGTCGGGCGCATCGAGGTCGAGGCGCATGTTCATCTTGACGCGGCCGACCGCGGAGAGGTCGTAGCGCTCGGCGTCGAAGAACAGCGACTGGAACATGGCCTGCGCCGAATCCAGCGTCGGCGGCTCGCCCGGGCGCATCACGCGGTAGATGTCGAACAGCGCGTCTTCACGCGTCATGTTCTTGTCGGCCGAGAGCGTGTTGCGGATATAGGCGCCGACATTGACGTGGTCGATGTCGAGCAGCGGCAGTTCCTTGTAGCCGTGCTCGTTGAGCACCTTCATCGACTTGTCGGTGATTTCCTCACCGGCCTCGGCGTGGATCTCACCGGTCTTCGGGTTGACGAGGTCCTCGGCGATGTAGTTGCCGACCAGCTCCTCATCGGCCATGCGCAGCGCCTTCAGCCCCTTCTCCTGGAGCTGGCGGGCGGCACGGACGGTGAGCTTCTTGCCGGCCTCGAGCACGACCTTGCCGGTGTCGGCATCGATCAGGTCGTTGATGGTCGAGTAGCCACGGAAACGATTGGCGTCGAACGGAACGCGCCAGCCTTCCTTGGTCCGCTTGTAGAGGATCTTCTTGTAGAACGTCGACAGGATCGCCTCGCCGTCGAGGCCGAGGGCGAACATCAGCGACGTCACCGGAATCTTGCGGCGACGGTCGATACGCGCATAGACGATGTCCTTGGCGTCGAACTCGATGTCGAGCCAGGAGCCGCGATACGGGATGACGCGGGCGGCGAACAGCAGCTTGCCCGAGGAATGGGTCTTGCCCTTGTCGTGATCGAAGAACACGCCGGGCGAGCGGTGCATCTGCGAGACGATGACGCGCTCGGTGCCGTTGACGATGAAGGTGCCGTTCATCGTCATGAGCGGAATGTCGCCCATGTAGACGTCCTGCTCCTTGATGTCCTTCACCGACTTCGCGCCGGTTTCCTCGTCGATATCGAACACGATGAGGCGCAGCGTCACCTTGAGGGGGGCCGCGAAGGTCATGCCGCGCTGGCGGCACTCGTCGACGTCGTATTTCGGCTGTTCGAACTCGTAGCGCACGAATTCCAGCATCGAAGTGCCCGAGAAATCGGAGATCGGAAACACCGAGCGGAACACCGCCTGCAGACCCTCGTCGAGACGGCCACCCTGGGGTTCATCGACCATCAGGAACTGGTCATAGGACGCCTTCTGAACCTCGATGAGGTTCGGCATCTCGGCGACTTCCTTGATGTGTCCGAAGAACTTGCGAACGCGTTTGCGACCGGTGAATGTCTGCTGCGCCATCGTGGCCTCTCATTTTCGTCGCCCGCTCTGGGCGAACCGTCCGAGACGCGGCTGCCACCGCTCCCCGGGTTGAATTTTTCGAACCCGCTTTGGGGGCCGGAGACTCAGCTTCAGGCCGGAATGTCCTGAATCTGTTCTTCAGACCTTCAAAACGCAAAACGACGCGCGGGGCGCTGGTGCGCGCCCGCCCGTCACAACGATCGTTTCACGGACTGCAAAAGCCCGAAATAGCTTGCTCTCCCAACGGCTTACAGGGAATCCGCTATCCCTGCCCACCGCGCTTTCGTGCTGCCGAACCGATATGGGGCGACAATAGTGGAGATTCGAGGGGCGAACCCTCAAATCCCCACACTTTTTCGTGTTCGGCCTGCGTCGGGACGTTCCGTCGCACGCCTTTTGCATCAGCTCGCCCCTTTTTGAGGGGCAAGCAGGATCTCGGACCAAGCTTACGCTCGCCCGAGACCTCGCCAGTAAGCGGTGCTTACTTGAGCTCGACCTTCGCGCCAGCCTTCTCGAGCTGGACCTTGATCTTGTCGGCTTCGTCCTTGTTCACGCCTTCCTTGACAGGCTTCGGCGCGCCCTCGACGAGGTCCTTTGCTTCCTTCAGGCCCAGGCCGGTGATGGCGCGGACTTCCTTGATGACCTCGATCTTCTTGTCGCCGGCGCTGGCGAGAACGACCGTGAACTCGGTCTTCTCTTCCGCCGGAGCGGCGGCAGCGCCACCACCAGCCGGGCCGGCCACGGCGACAGCCGCGGCAGCCGAAACGCCCCACTTTTCTTCGAGGAGCTTCGCCAGTTCAGCGGCTTCGAGCACGGTGAGGCTCGAGAGGTCGTCAACGATCTTCTGCAAGTCAGCCATTGTTCAGTTTCCTTACGTGTAAGTCTGGTTCGGGTTTGAGTTTTGCGAAGGGCGTCAGGCCGCTTCGCCCTTTGAGGCATGAGCCTGGATGACGCGCGCGAGCTTGCCCGCGGGCGCATTGGCGAGCTGAGCGATCTTGGTCGCCGGGGCCACAAGCAGGCCGACGATCTTGGCGCGCAGTTCGTCAAGCGACGGCAGCGAGGCAAGCGCCTTCACGCCGTCGACATTCAGGACGGTCTTCCCCATCGAGCCGCCGACGATGACGAACTTTTCGTTCGCCTTGGCGAATTCGATGGCGACCTTTGGCGCCGCTACCGGATCGTTCGAAGTGGCGATCACAGTCGGTCCCTTCAGCATGGGACCGATGGCAATGACGTCAGTGCCTTCAAGAGCAATTTTGGCGAGACGGTTCTTCGAGACCTTCACCGAAGCGCCAGCCTGCTTCATCTGCATGCGCAGCTTCTGCATCTGGGCGACGGTCAGGCCGGAATATTGAGCAACGACCGCGACGCTCGTGGTCTTGAAGACCCCGTTGAGCTGTTCGACCGCTTCCTTTTTTGCCGCTCGTTCCACAGCAAGCTCTTTCCGGTTGGCGGTCATCGCGAAAAGCGGGACCGCCGGGTTGCACCCATCGCCCCACCCAAAACCTGAACCTCCGGGTCAAAACCCATCGGACACGCGCCGGGCGAGACGACGATTCAAAGCCTGCCCTCCGGGAGCTCGTGAGAGCCCACGGCGTGTCGAGGTCCGAACCAGACCCGTTTCGCAACCACCCTTAAGGTGGAAGGCGAAGTGAAATCCGGTCTTCACCCGTCTATGCAGGCCATGCGATTAAGCCCTTGAGAAATCGAAATTCCCCGCGGGCGCCTGCAGTCTTGGACAGGACAAGGTCAGCCGGCGAACCGCCCGACCTCTGCCCGCACTCCACCAGCCGACGGGTCTTTCTTCCTTTTCGGGCAAATCCTCACGGACGTCCTGAAAAGGAATTTCTCCTGTCTTCGGTTTTCGGAATGCGTGCACGAACGCGCCAGCCGAGGCCGGCACGTCCGGAAGCGGTTCTTTAACCGCTCTCCGCCTGCTTGCCAAGAGCAAAATTCACACCAGTTCCAATCCGTTGCCCTGGGCGCTTGATCCGGGCCGATAAGGACCGATTCAGGCCGATTTGATCGCATGAGGCAGCGGCCTGCCCTCGAAGAACGCGGTCAGATTGGCCAAGACGCAGCCTTGCATGGCGACGTGCGATTCGAGAGTGTGGCCGCCGATGTGGGGGGCGAACACCACGTTCGGCAGCGCGGTCAGGGCGTCGGGGGCATGCGGTTCTTTCTCGAAGACGTCGAGGCCGGCGCCGGCGATGGTCTTGTCGGAGAGCGCCGCCACCAGGGCCTGCTCGTCGATGACCGAGCCGCGGGAGATGTTGACGACATAGCCGTCCGCGCCGAGGCGCCCCAGGATATCGGCATTGACGACGTGCTGGGTCTCGGCCCCTGCCCGGACCGCGATCATCAGCACGCTGCACCAGTCAGCCAGTGCCTCCAGGGTCGGGAAATATTGATAGGGCAGATCGTATTTGCTGCGGCTGAAATAGCCGATCTCGCTCTCGAAGGCAGCGCAGCGCGCCGCGATCTTGCGGCCGATCTCGCCCATGCCGTAGACGCCGATGCGGCGGCCGGGCATGCCGGCCTGCGGCCGCATCATCGGCGATTGCTTCGACGCCGCCCAGTCGCCGCTGCGGACATATTGGTCGGCCACCAGGATCCGCCGGGTCGTCGCCAGCATCAGGGTCATCGCGATGTCGGCGACCGAAGCCGCGTTGGCGCCGGGACTGTGACCGACCGCGATATCGCGGCTCGCTGCCGCCTTCAGATCGACGCCGTCATAGCCGGTGCCGTAGCAGACGATGGCGCCGAGCTTGGGAAACAGGTCCATCGCCTCCGCGCCGAGCGGCGAGCCGCCTGCGGTCAGCAGTGCGCGGATGCCACTGAGCTCCTCCGCCGAAAACACCTCGCTAGCGGGCTTGCCACCGGTGTCGAGCAATTCGAAGCGCTCGGCGAAACGCGCCATCATCGACTTGGGAAAACGCGAATAGATCAGGACCTTGTCAGCCATTGTTCTTGTTTCCGGTGAGCCCTGCCACAAACGACGAGGGGCGGAATCGGTTGCCCAATTCCGCCCCTCGCCTCACGCAATTTCCAGACTTAGCCGAGAATGGTGCCCGGCTCGACCTTCACGCCGGGGCCCATCGTCGAGGACACCGCAACGCGCTGGATGTAGGTGCCCTTGGAACCGGCCGGCTTCGCCTTCGAGACAGCATCGGCGAGAGCCTTGATGTTCTCGACCAGCTTCTCCTCGGAGAACGAGGCCTTGCCGACGCCGGCCTGCAGGATGCCGGCCTTCTCGACGCGGAACTCGACCGAGCCGCCCTTGGCACCCTTCACCGCACCGGTGACGTCCATGGTCACGGTGCCGATCTTCGGGTTCGGCATCAGGCCGCGCGGGCCGAGCACCTTACCGAGACGGCCGACCAGCGGCATCATGTCGGGGGTGGCGATGCAGCGGTCGAAATCGATCGAGCCGTTCTGCACCTTCTCGACCAGGTCCTCGGCGCCGACGACGTCGGCACCCGCAGCCTTGGCCTCATCGGCCTTGGCACCGCGGGCGAACACGCCGACGCGGAGCGTACGGCCAGTGCCGTTCGGCAGGGTCACGACGCCGCGGACCATCTGGTCGGCGTGACGCGGATCGACGCCGAGATTGATCGCGACCTCGATGGTCTCGTCGAACTTCGCTTTCGCGCGTTCCTTGACCATCTTGATGGCGTCCGCGAGCGGGTAAAGCTTTTCGCGGTCAACACCTTCGCGGGCTTTGTTCAAACGCTTTCCGATTGCCATGACCGCTTACCCCGCCACTTCCAGGCCCATCGAACGGGCAGAGCCCTCGACCATCTTCATGGCCGATTCGATGGAATCGCAATTGAGATCCTTCATCTTCTTCTCGGCGATCTCGCGCACCTGCGCCTTGGTCACCTTGCCGGCCTTGTCACGGCCCGGCGCCTTCGAGCCGGACTGGATCTTGGCGGCCTGCTTGAGGAAGAAGGACATCGGGGGCGTCTTCATCTCGAACGTGAACGAACGATCGGCGTAGATCGTGATCACGACGGGAATCGGGGTGTTCTTCTCTTCCTTCTGGGTCTGCGCGTTGAACGCCTTGCAGAACTCCATGATGTTGAGACCGCGCTGACCGAGCGCGGGACCGATCGGGGGCGAAGGATTCGCCGCACCGGCCGGGACCTGAAGCTTCAGGTATCCGGTCACTTTCTTTGCCATGTATCACTCCTGTTGTGCCGGCAGGCTGCCAGCGGTTTCAGGTTCGTGGTCTGGGTCGGATGCGGCTGGCAACCGCCCTCTCCCTCCCACGGCCTCTTGCTAACGCGAGACCGAAGTCTCACGCCTCGTCCGGTCAGACCTTCTCGACCTGACCGAATTCCAATTCGACCGGCGTGGCACGGCCGAAGATCGACACCGCGACCTTCACGCGCGAGCGCGCCTCGTCGATTTCCTCGACGACACCCGAGAACGAGGCGAACGGGCCATCGGCCACGCGCACGTTCTCGCCGATCTCGAACGACACCGACGCCTTCGGCCGTTCCACGCCTTCCTGCACCTGGTGCAGGATGCGCATGGCCTCGGATTCCGAGATCGGCATCGGCTTGTTTTCAGCGCCGAGGAAGCCCGTGACCTTCGGCGTGTTCTTGATGAGGTGAAACGCTTCGTCGGTCAGCTTCATCTTCACCAGCACATAGCCGGGGAAGAACTTGCGCTCGGCGTCGATCTTGCGGCCGCGGCGCACTTCCGTGACCTTCTCGGTCGGAACCAGCACCAGCTCGAACAGTTCCTCGAGCCCGCGCTGCTTGGCCTGCTCGCGGATCGATTCGGCGACCTTCTTCTCGAAGTTCGAGTAGGCGTGGACGATGTACCAGCGCTTGTCGGACAGTTGAGCGGTTGCGGTTGCCATCAGTGAATGCCCAGAAGGTAAGTGATGAGGACACGGATGATCTGGTCGGCGGCGAAGAAGAAGATCGAGGCCACGGCGACCATGACGAAGACCATGATGGTGGTGATCGTGGTCTCGCGGCGGGTCGGCCAAGTGACCTTGGCGGTCTCCGAGCGCACTTCCTGCAAGAACTTGAACGGGCTGACTGCCATCGTTTTGATGTCCAACGTCCGTCGACAGACGCGAATGAATTTCAGGGATCCGAACAGCCGCCGTTGGCCCAGCCCTCTGTCTCGAAGGATGAGCCGGAAACCGGGCTCGATTGTTCGGGGATTTCAAAGCCGCGCCGGAGATCCGCGTCTAACGGGCCGGCTGCGAGTGCGGGGTATCTACTGCGGATAGGACCAAAGGTCAAGATATAGAGGGCCCGACTGGACCAGCCGACCTTCCCGGGCGCTAGAGCAGAGCCCAGCCGGATCAAAGGCTTATCCACCCACCCTTCAGGGCGCAATCGCAGCGCCCGTCCGGTTCCTTCCGGACGCTCCCCCGGAGCGTCCGCACTCGGCGCCGTTGCGCGGTCAATCGGCCCGCTCGACCATGGAAATGCCCGGCAGCGGCACCACGAACTTTCCGCCTTCGGCGAAGTAGCGGGCGTGCTTGGCCCGGATCGGGTCGACATAGCGCCAGGCGAAGACGACGACGAACGCCGGCTTGCGCTCGTAAAGGGCGGCAGGCGGCAGGATCGGGATGTCGTAACCCGGGCCGGCCATCACGTTCCCCTTCTTGGGATCGTCGTCGACCAGGAAGTCGATCTTGTTCTCCAGGCCGAACTGCGGCAGCAGCGTCGTGGTGCCGACCGAGACGCCGTAGCCGGCAACGAGCTGCCCGCGCGCATGGGCGGCATCAGCCATCGCGACCAGCTCGTCGCGGATCGCGGCGATCCGCTTCACATAGGGCGCATAATAGGCCGGCTGATCGACGCCCAGCCGTTCTTCCTCGGCGACGAAGCGCGCGACCTCAGCCGACGGCTTCTTGGCGCCACCGGCACGCTGCACGGTCACGCGGATCGAGCCACCCTTGGTCCAGATGTGCTGGACGTCGATCAGCTCCATGCCGAGCCGGGCAAAGAAGCGGATCAGCGGCTTGATGTTAAAATACGACAGATGCTCGTGATAGACGGTGTCGAGCAGGTTCTTCTCGGTGACGTCGACGCCGTATTGCGTTTCGAAGACAAACAATCCGTCCGGCGCGAGCACGTCGCGAACCCCGATCACCAGCGGATCGAGATTGTCGACATTGGCGATCATGTTGTTGGCGATCACGACGCTCGCCGCACCGTGGCTCTGCAGGATGCGGTGACCAATGGCATCGGTGAAGAAGTCGCCGATGGTCTCGATCCCCGCTTCCGTCGCGCGCTTCGCGATGTCCACAGCGGGATCGACACCCAACACCCGCATGCCGCGCTCTTTGAAGAAGCCGAGCAGCGATCCATCGTTGCTGCCGAGTTCGACGACCAGCGAGCCGGGCGCGACACCGAAGCGGCTGACGACGTCGTTGGCGTAGCCGGCGAAGTGCTCGCGCAGACCGAGCGAGAGCGAAGTGGTGTAGACGTAGTTGCGGTACTGGATCTCGGGATTACCGACATGGAGAATCTGGAGATGGCCGCAATCCCTGCACAGATGCAGCGCCATCGGCACCGCAGCGCGGAACACGGGATCGTCGACGCTGGCGTCCGGGACCTGGAAGTTCGGCGTGCCGATCGGCATGCCTGCCATCGGGACGACAAGCTCCTGCTTGTCCGAATGACAGAGGCGGCAGGTGTGGCGGACGTAGAACAGATTTTTCATCGTGGAACCGAAAAATGAGATATGCGATCGGGTGAGGCAATCCCACCCCGTGAAGACCAGACCGCCAGCAACGGACTCAAGCGGGTCATGGGTGGCTCGAGACTTCCTTGCCCAGCCCGTCGTAGCTGGGGGCTTCCTCCGCCGCCTTGGCGGCCTTGTCCGCTGAATACGATCCGCGCTCCGGACTTGCCAGCCAGATCGCGCCGCCGACGAGCCCGATGATCACGCTGATGGCGCCCAGCAGCAGCGAAACCGACAGCGCCTCCTCGGAAGGGACACCCGCCAGACCGAGGCAGGCGACCATCGCCCCCTCGCGAACACCCCACCCGCTGATCGAGATCGGGACCGCCGTCAACAGCACCACGGGCGGAATCAGGATGCCGGCGTCCACCACCGAAAGCTGTGCTCCGACACCGCGCGCCAGGGCGAAGCAGGCCGCCGCGGTCACGAGATGGATGAGCAGCGCCGACCCGAACAGCAAAGCACGGCGCTCGGACTGCAGCAGGAGAAACCTGACCAGCGCTCCGAACCGGACGAAGCTTGCGATCGCCGGATGGGCGGTGAGGCGCTTGGCCAGACGGTCGAGCGTCAACAGAACCACGGTGCCGGCGACGCCGGCCAGCGTCAGCCCGCCGATGGCCAGGATCGCGGCCTGATCGGACACGCGCGACAACAGGAACGGCAATCCGGCCACCATCAGCGCGATCAGCCCGATCAATGCCGTGAAACGGTCGGCTGCAACGCCCTTGACCGCCTCCGGCCACTGCACGCCGCGCTGGCGCAGCAGCCACATCCGCACCGCATCACCGCCGACCGAGGACGGCAACACTTGATTGAACCAGAGGCTGATCATGAGGATCCGCCAGCCCGCGAGCCAGTCCAGCGACACGCCGAGCGCGCGCATGATCAGCTCCCACCGGCCGTTGAGCACGAAGGTCTGGAAGAAGATCAGCGCCAGCGCCAGGACGAACAGCAAAGGATCGACCGAGACGAGATGGCTGCGCAACCGCTGCAGATCGAGGCCGCGCGCGATGTAGACCAGGACGGCAATCGACAGCAGCAGCTTTACCGAAAACAGGGCCGCCTGTTTGAACCGCGACTGCATCGGATGCCCGCCTCAGGATGCCGGATATTCCGCGCGACCGATCACGAGGTCGATCGCGGCCATCATCCAGAACTGGTGCGTGGTCTCGACAATGTTGTAGCTGCGGCTATCGACGAAGAAATTGACGTCGCCGAGATTGCGCAGCGGATTGTCCGCATTCATGCCCGACAGCGTGATCACGTCGAGCTTCATCGTCCGCGCCTGCGCAACCGCGTTGAGGATGTTCTTCGAGCGCCCCGAGGAGCTGATCGCGACGAGGCAGTCGCCGGCACGTGCGCTCAGCCGCACGGCGTGCGCGATCCAGTCCTCGAATCCGTAATCGTTGGCAAGGCACGACATCATGCTCGCGTCGCTGAAGCAGAGCGCAGGCACCGATGCGTTCTTCGCCAGATCGATCGCCAGATGCGAAGCGATGCCGGCCGAGCCGCCATTGCCGATGAAGATAACGCGGCCGCCCTGCTCGCGCGCGCGCAACCATGTGGCGCGGGTGGCGGAGATTGCGGCGAAAGCGCCGTCGTCGATCGCCGTCGCGCGGTGGAGGCGCCCCACGTAATCGTCGAGGAAAGCCTTGTGATCGGGATCGACGGACACGGCGGGCATGGGCTGGCGGCTCGATTGCAACATGACCGGGTGATACCGGCTATTACCAAGGATTGCAAAGGTATAATACTTGCAAAGTCGGCGAGCGGCTGGTAGTCGGCTTTCGGGTTTCACTCAACATTGGCGGGCCTGTTTCGCTGGGCATTCGCGTCACGGATGTTCCTCATGAAATGCATCGTTACTGGCGGCGCCGGCTTCATTGGAAGTCACCTCGTCGATCGTCTCCTCGACGACGGCCACGAGGTCATCGCGCTCGATAATTTCGTGATCGGTCGCCCCGAAAATCTGGCCGCACGCGCCGGTTCGAGCCAGTTGAAAGTCGTCCGGGCCGACGTCACCGATCTCGAGTCGATCAAGCCGTATTTCCACGGTATCGACTGGGTCTTCCATCTGGCGGCGCTGGCCGACATCGTTCCCTCGATCGAGTCCCCGATCCCGTATCATCGCGCCAATGTCGACGGCACGGTCAACGTCCTCGAAGCGGCGCGGCACGCGGGCGCCAAGCGCTTCGTCTACGCCGCCTCGTCGTCCTGTTACGGCATTCCCGACGTCTATCCGACGCCGGAGAGCGCCGAGATCCGGCCGATGTATCCCTACGCGCTTACCAAGAATCTCGGCGAGCAGTGCGTCATGCACTGGTGCCAGGTCTACAAACTGCCTGCGGTCGCGCTGCGCCTGTTCAACGTGTACGGGCCGCGCCATCGCACCACCGGCACCTACGGCGCCGTGTTCGGCGTCTTCATGGCGCAGAAGCTTGCCGGAAAGCCCTTCACGGTGGTCGGCGACGGCGAGCAGACGCGCGATTTCACCTTCGTCAGCGACGTCGCGGACGCCTTCGTCACCGCCGCGCGCTCCGATATCTCGCACGAAATATTCAACGTCGGCTCGGACAACACCTACAGCGTCAACCGGCTGGTCGAGCTTCTCGGCGGCGACAAGGTTCATATTCCCAAGCGTCCGGGCGAGCCCGATTGCACCTACGCCGACATCACCAAAATCAAACGGGTCCTGAACTGGACGCCGAAGGTGAAATTCGAGGACGGCGTCGCGACGATGCTGAAGTCGATGGATCAGTACAAGGACGCGCCCTTGTGGACGGTCGACAAGATCGCCGACGCCACCAAGGACTGGTTCAAATATCTCGGTGACGACGACGGCTCACCGCAGAAGCCAAGCTCTTGAACAGGCTCGCCAGATATCGTTGCTGCGAGTCGATCATTTCAGGCCGGCCATCTGAGACCTGCCGGCGCTTTGGGTAATCCACATGGGTAATGCTGCGACAGACAAGCCGACCGGCCATCCGGCACCGCACGACAAGATCAGGACGATCGAGGAACTGGGCGAGATTGCGCGCGCCGCGCAGGCCAAGGGCCTGACCGTCGCGCTCTGCCACGGCGTGTTCGATCTGGTGCATCTCGGCCACGTCCGGCACATCCTGGCGGCGCGCAACGAGGCCGACGTGGTCATCGTGACCATCACCGCCGACCGTTTCGTCAACAAGGGCCCGGGACGGCCGATCTTTCCGGAGAACATGCGCGCCGAGATGCTGGCCGCGCTCGGCACGGTCGACTGGGTCGGCATCAACCGGACCTCCAGCGCCGAGCCGGTCCTCGATACCGTGCGCCCCGACACCTACGTGAAGGGCTCGGACTACGAGAATCCCGAGGATGACGTCACCGGCAAGATCGCCACCGAGCGCGAGGCCGTCGAACGTCATGGCGGACGGATCGTCTTCACGCGCGACGTCACCTTCAGCTCGTCGTCGCTGCTGAACCGCTATTTCGACATCTACGATCCCCCCCTGCGCGACTACCTCCAGAAGGTACGCGAAGGCGGCGGCGCCGAACGCCTGCTGAAGCTGATCGACAAGATCCAGGACATGCACGTCGTGCTGGTCGGCGATACCATCATCGACGAATACCAGTACGTCACGGCGCTCGGGAAGGCTTCGAAGGAGAACATCGTCGCCACTCTGCTCAAGAATGGCGAGCAATTTGCCGGCGGCGTCATTGCCGCGGCCAATCACGTGGCGAGCTTCTGCAAGTCGGTGGAGATCGTCACGACGCTGGGCGGCAACGACTACCCCGAGGAGTTCATTCGCGCGCATGTCCGCCCGAATGTCACGCTGACGCCGATCCGCATTCAGGGCCGACCGACGACCCGCAAATTGCGGTACGTCGAGATGGGCTATCTGCACAAGCTCTTCGAAGTCTACACCATGGACGACACGCCGCTCGACGAGGCCGAGCGCAAGGAGATCGACCGAATCACCGCCGAGCGCGTTCGTGGCGGAGACGTGGTGATCGTCACCGATTTCGGTCACGGCATGATCGCGTCCAGCACCATCGACACGCTCATCGCGAACTCCAAGTTCCTGGCGGTCAACGCCCAGAGCAACAGCGGAAACCACGGCTACAATCTGATCACGAAATATCCGCGGGCCGACTACGTCTGCATCGACGCGCCGGAAGCGCGGCTGGCCGCGACCGACAAGTTCAGCGACATCGCGTCGGTGATCGAGAATCGCCTGCACGGCAAGATCGATTGCGACAACATGATCATCACGCACGGCTCCTTCGGCTGCTACCCCTTCTCGTCGAAGACCGGCGTCGCGCGCGTGCCCGCTTTCACCAAGACCGTCGTCGACACGGTCGGCGCCGGCGACGCCTTCCTGACGATCACGGCGCCGCTGGTGGCGGCCGGCGGCAATATCGAGGACGTCGCCTTCATCGGCAACGCGGCAGGCGCGATCAAGGTCGGCATCGTCGGTCACCGCAACTCGGTCGAAAAGGCGCCGCTGGTCAAATTCGTCACCGCGTTGTTGAAGTAACGCGAACCGGAAATCTGGAGAACGACAGTGATTGATCAGAAATGGAACGTGATGGTCACCGGCGGCGCCGGCTATGTCGGCAGCGTGCTGGTTCCCCAGTTGCTGGCAGCGGGCCACAAGGTCACGGTGCTCGACCTGTTCATGTATGGCGAATCCGTCTTCGACGCGGTTCGCAACAATCCGAACCTTCGCCTGATCAAGGGCGACATCCGCGATGAGGCCGCGATCAACGAGGCCCTGCGCGGCAACAATGCGGTGATCCACCTCGCCTGCATCTCCAACGACCCCTCGTTCGAGCTCGATCCGGGGCTCGGCAAGTCCATCAACTACGACTGCTTCCGCCCCATGGTGCGCGCCGCGAAGAAGGCCGGCATCAAGCGCTTCATCTACGCCTCCTCCTCGAGCGTCTACGGCATCAAGGACGAGGCCGAGGTGACCGAGGAACTGTCCTGCGAGCCGCTCACGGACTACTCCAAGTTCAAGGCGATGTGCGAGACCGACCTCGCCGAAGAGGCCGCGGCCGGCTTCGTCACCTGCACGGTTCGTCCCGCCACCGTCTGCGGCTATGCACCGCGGCAGCGGCTCGACGTCGTGGTCAACATCCTGACCAACCTCGCGGTCAACACCGGCCGCATCCGCGTGTTCGGCGGAACGCAGAAGCGGCCCAATCTGCACATCGAGGACATGTCGGCGGCTTATCTGTTCCTGCTGCAGCAGGATGACGCGAAGATCGACGGCAAGACCTACAATATCGGCTACGAGAACCACTCGCTGATGAAGATCGCCGACATCGTCAAATCGGTGGTCGGAAACAACGTCGAGGTCGCCGTCGAGCCGACCGACGATCTGCGCTCCTACCACGTCTCCTCGGAGAAGATCCGCCGCGAACTCGGATTTGCACCGACGCACACGATCGAGCAGGCCGTGTCCGGCCTCGTGGACGCCTTCAGGTCCGGCCGCCTGCCGAACTCGCTCAACGATCCCCGGTATTTCAACATCAAGATGATGCAGAACATCAGCCTGAAGTGAGCGGCGTGCGGATCGGCATCGATTTCGACAACACGATCATCTGCTACGACAAGGTCTTTGCCGCCGCGGCGCGTCAGCGCGACCTGGTGCCGGAGGGCTGGGAGGGGCTGAAGAACGATGTGCGGGATCTCTTGCGATCCCGCACGGGTGGCGAGCTCGCCTGGCAAGGCCTGCAAGGCTTCGTCTACGGCAAGGGCATTGGCGGCGCCGAAATTTATCCGGGCGTGCGCGAATTCCTCGCGGCGTGCAGACAGGCCGGCGCCAGGGTGTACATCGTCAGCCACAAGACCCGATTCGGTCATCAGGACCCCGACCATACCGACCTGCGCGAGGCCGCACGCGGCTGGCTGCGTGGCGCCGGCCTCATCGACGCTGCGGAGGCGGCAGTGGCCAGCGGCGATGTTTATTTCGAGGACACGATGGCGGCCAAGGTCGACAGGCTCGCGAGCCTGGAGCTGGACATCTTCATCGACGATCTCGTGGAGGTCTTCGAGCAGCCGCATTTCCCGAAGGACACGCGATCGATCCTGTTCACGCATTCGCAGTCCCCGCACCCCGAACATTGCACGCCGATCGCGACATGGGCCGGCATCCGCGACGAGGTGTTTGCGGCATGAGCGAGCCCGACATCAGCGCAGCGGATGCGATCTCGATCGGCAGCCGCCTTGCCGGAGCAACGGTCGCGGCCGCCCACCCGGCGCGGTCCGGCGGCAACAACAGGGTGTTTCGGCTGGAGATGGCGGAGGGTCCACCCCTCGCCCTCAAGCATTATCCGTCCGACGGGCGCGACCGGCTGGGACAGGAATATGACGCGCTGACGTTTCTGTCGCGCCATGGGATTACATCGACGCCGCGGCCGATTGCAAAGGACGCGGATGCGTTCTGCGCGCTGTATCAATGGTTCGACGGTGACGCGGCGGTGCTGCGTCCCCGGGACGACGATGCCGACCAGCTGGCCGATTTCCTGATCGAATTGCAGAAGCTGCGCGACGCCGAAGGTGCGCAGACCTTGCGCAATGCGTCAGCCAGCATCTTTTCACCCGAGGAAGCCATCGCCCAGTACGAGCAGCGCCTCGACGGGTTGACGCGCGAGTCGCAGGATCACCCCGAGCTGCGTACGTTCATCGACGGCAGCCTGGTTCCCAGCACGGCCGTCGCCATCCGAAGGCTCCGCCAACGTTATGCGGAACTGGGGCGGGATCCCGCAGCGGACCTTCTGCCCGCGCATCGCGCATTGAGCCCGTCCGATTTCGGACTGCACAACGCGCTGCGCGGCGAAGACGGCCGCCTGCGCTTCATCGACTTCGAATATTTCGGCTGGGACGATCCGGTCAAACTGCTGTCCGATACCGCGATCCACCCCGGCAGCGATCTGCCCGCAACAAGCGCGAATCGCCTCATCGAACGCCTCACGCAAGCCTTTGCGGCTAGGGATGACGCGTTTGCGATCCGCCGTGACGTACTGTATCCTGTGTTCGGGGCGATCTGGTGCCTGATTGTCCTGAATGCCTATTTGCCCGAAAGCCGCTCCCGGCGCGCCTTGGCTGCGCAAGGTGGCGATCTGACGGTCCGCCTTGCCGGTCAGCTCGACAAAGCACGCCGGCTTCATCAAACGATTTGCCAACGTGATCCAGATCTCACCCCACGCTGAAGCCGCCCTCACCTGCACGCTGGACGAGCGCAGTCTCTATTTGCGCCGCCTGGTCCTTGGTTCTGTTCGCTCCGCAGGACGCGGCCATGTCGGTCCGGCCCTGTCGCTGATCGAAATGGTCCGCGTGCTCTACGACGACATCCTGCGGATCGATCCGAACAACCCGCGCGATCCGGAACGCGACCGCGCGATCCTCAGCAAGGGGCACGGGTGCCTGGCGCTCTACGCGCTGCTCGCCGATCGCGGCTTCTTCCCGCTGTCGGAGCTCGACGGCTTTTGCGGCTCCGACAGTATCTTGGGCGGACATCCCGAATACGGCATGGTGCCGGGTGTCGAGGCGTCGACCGGCGCGCTCGGACACGGCCTGTCGATCGGCGTCGGCCTTGCGCTCGCCGCCCGCATGCGCGAGCGCAATTACCGGACCTTCGTGCTGCTCGGCGACGGCGAGATCAACGAAGGATCGGTGTGGGAGGCCGCCATGGGCGCGGCCAAGCACGGGCTCGACAACCTCGTCGCGATGATCGACTACAACAAGCTTCAGAGCTACGGCCCCACCGACTACGTGCTGCCGCTGGAGCCGCTTGCGGACAAATGGCGCAGCTTCGGCTTTGCCGTGCAGGAGCTCAACGGCCACGACGTCGGCGCCCTGCGCACCGTCCTGAAGCAGGTCCCGGCCGTACCGGGCAAGCCCACCGCGATGATCTGCCATACCGTCAAGGGCAAGGGTCTGCCGCCCGCAGAATCCAACGCCGATTGGCATCACAAGAACAAGCTGTCCGACAGTGAGCTCGACGCCATCCGCGTCGCCGTCGGCGATTTTTGATCGGCTCCCCATGCGCAACACCGCGATGAACATGGTCCACAAGCTCGCCGCGCGCGACGAGCGTGTGCTTTACATCGGCTCCGATCCCGGCGCCGGCACGCTGCGTGCGATGAGCAAGGAGTTTCCCAAGCGCCATCTGATCGAGGGCATTTCGGAAGCGCACATCATCGGCATGTCGGCCGGCCTCGCGATGGAAGGCTTCGTGCCTTACGTCAATACCATCGCGACCTTCCTCACCCGCCGCTGCTACGAGCAGGTGGCCGTCGATCTCTGTTTGCACAATCTGCCGGTGCGGCTGATCGCCAATGGCGGCGGGCTCGTCTACGCGCCGCTCGGCCCCACCCACCAGGCGATCGAGGACATCGCCATCATGAGGGCGCTGCCGAACATGACGGTGGTCTGCCCATGCGACGCCGACGAGGCCGCGCGCATGATGGACAAGACGCTCGACTGGACCGGACCGATCTACATCCGGCTCGGCAAGGGCGGTGATGCCATCGTCTCGAAGGCCGAGCACGGCTTCGAGATCGGCAAGGCCATCCTGATGCGCCCGCCGGGCGACGTCCTCATGGTGACCACCGGCATCATGCTCCAGCGCGCCATCGCCGCAGCCGACCTGCTGGCCGCGCAAGGCATTCGCGCCGGCATCCTGCACATGCATACGGTGAAGCCGCTCGACACCGAAGCGCTGCTGCAGGCGATCCGCGGCATCAAGCTCGTGGCAACGCTGGAGGAGCACGTGCCCTCCGGCGGCCTCGGCAGTGCGGTTGCGGAGACGCTGATCGACAAGCTCGGCTCCGGCCTGCCCGCGATGCTGCGGCTGTCGCTGCCGGACCGCTTCATGCACAATTACGGCTCGCAGGACTCGCTGCTGAAGAAGCACGGCCTCGCGCCCAACGCCATTGCGACCTCGATCGAGCACGCGCTCGCGGCGTCGCGCACCTCCGCTCCTCAACTCCATTCCACCTGACGGGTCACATGTACGACGTTCGATATTCCTATCTGCTCGAGCAATTCTCCGACCCCGCCCCGATCCTGGCCGAGATCGGCCGGCTGGTCGCGACCGGTGACTTCACCCTTGGCAAGCCCGTCGCCGAATTCGAGAAGCGCTTTGCCGAACTGATCGGCGTGCGTCACGCCATCGGCGTCGGATCAGGCACCGACGCACTCAAGCTGCCGCTCAAGGCGCTCGGCATCGGCCATGGCGACGAGGTCATCACCGCCGCCAACACCTTCATCGCCACCGTCGGCGCGATCGCGGAAACCGGCGCCACCCCGGTGCTGGTCGACTGCGACGATTCCTTCTGCATGAACGTCGACCAGGTCGAAGCCGCCATCACCAAGAAGACCAAGGCGATCATGCCGGTTCAATTGACCGGCGAGGTCACCGACATGGGCAAGCTGATGGCCATCGCGCAGCGCCATAACCTTCCCGTCGTCGAGGACGCCTGCCAGGGCATCCTGTCGGAGTTCGCCGGCAAGCGTTCCGGCACCCACGGCATCGCCGCCGGCTTCTCCCTGCATCCGCTCAAGAACCTCAACGTCTGGGGCGATGCCGGCGTCGTCGTCACCAATGACGACGGCATGAACGAGAAGCTCCGCCTGATCCGCAACCACGGCATGAAGAACCGCGACGAGATCGCGATCCTCGGCTGCAATTCGCGGCTCGATTCCCTGCAGGCCGTCGTCGGCAACTGGCTGATCGGCCAGACCAGCGAGATCACGCGGCGCCGAATCGAGAACGCGGCCTATTACGACGCGGGCCTTGCCGGCCTGCCCGGCCTGCGCGTTCCGCCGCGCCGGCCCAACGTGAAGCACGTCTACCATCTCTACATGGTGTTCGCCGAACGCCGCGACGAGCTCTACCAATACTGCCTGGACAACGGCATCGAGGCCAAGATCCACTATCCGATCCCGCTGTATCAGCAGGAAGGCCTCAAGCATCTCGGCTACGCGCCCGGCACCTTCCCGGTCACCGACCGCCACGCCAAGGAAGTCATCAGCTTCCCCGTCGACCAGCATCTGACGCGCGCACAGCAGGACCGCGTCATCGAGACCGTCAGGAAGTTCTGCCATGGACGCTGACACCGGCCGCCGGCGCATCGGTTACGTCAATCTTCCCGCCCAGTTCGAGGAAGAGCGCGCCGAGATCATGCAGGCGGTCGAGGGCGTGTTTTCCCGCGGCGACTTCATCGGAGGCGCGGCGGTCGGAAAGCTCGAGGAGGAATTGTCCGCCTATCTCGGCTCGCCCCATGTCGTGACGCTGAATTCCGGCACCGACGCGCTGATCCTCGCCTTGCGGGCGCTCGACATCGGTCCCGGCGACGAGGTGATCACCCCGCCGAATTCGTTCGTGGCCTCGACCGCCGCGATCATCGCGGTCGGCGCCACGCCTGTCTTTGCGGACGTGCTGCCGGACCAGAACATCGATCCGGCCGCGGTCGAGGCGGCCGTCACGCCGCGCACCAAGGCGATCATGCCGGTACACCTGACCGGACGCATGGCCGACATGAACCCGCTGATGGCGATCGCGGACAAGCACGCGCTCGCCGTGATCGAGGACAGCGCCCAGGCGGTCGGCTCGACCTATGACGGGCGGATGAGCGGCACCATCGGCACGTTCGGTTGCTTCTCCGCCCACCCCTTGAAGAATCTCAACGCCGCGGGCGATGCCGGCTTCCTCGTCACTGCCGACGCCGAGCTCGCCGCAAGAATCCGCCGGCTGCGCAATCACGGCCTCATCAACCGCAGTGACGTCCAGGAGTGGGGCATCGTATCCCGGCTCGACACGCTGCAGGCCGAGGTGCTGCGCATTCGCCTGCGTCACCTGCCCTCCGTGATCGAGCGTCGGCGGCGCAACGCCGCGCAATACCGCGCCGAGCTCGCAGGGCTTCCTCTGTTCATTCCGCCCTGCCGCAACATCGAGTTCAACACCTTCCACACCTTCGTGGTGCAGACCGACCGCCGCAACGACTTCCAGAAATATCTGGCCGACAAGGGCATCGAGACCGCGATCCATTATCCGGTCCCGATCCATTTGCAGCCGGCGGCGGCGCATCTGGGTCAAGGCCGCGGCGCGTTCCCGGTGACCGAGCGGCAGGCAGACCAGATCCTCACGCTTCCCATCAACCAGTTCCTGTCGGCCGCCGATATCAGCTATATCTGCGCGACCGCCCGGGAGTATTTTGCATGACGGATACGGACTTCCTTCAGGCCGATGAGCAGGCGCTGGCGCAGCGCTTCATCGACAACGGCTTCGTCACCACGCCGGCCGACGATCGCGCAGGCCTCGACCGCATCCAGCGGCGCGCCGCCGAGCTGGCGGCCGATTATCTCAAGCTGCCGCACAGCAACGATCCCTATGCGATGCTGGACAGCATCCACACACGAGTGAGCGTGGACGATCTCAACGGCCTGCGGCTGCACGTCTTCAACGGCCTCAACGCCGAGCCGTGGTTCCGGCCGACTTATTTCCGCCTGGCGCGTTCGACGATCGAGACCATCGTCGGCAACGAGCTCTGCATGCAGCGCCGCGTCAATCTCAGCATCCAGATGCCCGGCGACGATTCCTCGCTGCTCGCCACCCATTCCGATGTCTGGTCGGGCGACTCGCCGTTCGAGGTCGTGGTGTGGGTGCCGCTGGTGGACGTCCACCACACCAAGGCGATGTATCTGCTGCCGCCGTCGCTGAACGGCGATATGCAGGACCGGATGGCAAGCCTGCGCAGCGCCGAGGAGCTGTACAAGACGATCAAGCCGCACGCGACCTTCATCGAGATCCCCTACGGTCACGTGATGCTGTTCAACCAGACCCTGATGCACGGCAATCGTGTCAACGAGGAGCCCGGCACGCGCTGGAGCATGAACTGCCGCTTCAAGAGCATCATGTCGCCCTACGCGGATAAGCGCTTCGGCGAGTTCTTCGAACCGATCCTGCTGCGCCCGGCGACGCGGGTCGGCATGCAATACAAGCTCCCAGGGGGCTTCCATGGCTGAGCGAGCCGGCCATCGCGGCTATATCGGCGCGCGGCCGCTGAACGGCAGCCGCACCCCGCAGCACGTCCAGAACATCGTGATCCGCGACTACGCGCGGCGCAAGAACCTGCAATTTCTGCTCAGCGCCGTCGAGCACATCATGCCCGGCAGCTACATGGTGCTCGAGGACATCCTGGACGAGTTGCCCCGCCTGAATGGCCTGATCCTCTACAGCATCTTCATGCTGCCGCCCGACGAGGCACGGCGACGGGAGATCTACGACCGCGTGCTGCGCGAGGGCTGCGACCTCCACGCCGCCGTCGAGGAGATCACGCTGTCGTCGCAGAAGGACATCCAGGCCGTCGAGGACATCCTGCTGGTCAATAAATACGCCACCATCCTGTGACGATGCCGCGGACCGGTTGGGCCCCATGAGCGAGATCAACCTGCTCCAACCGATGCACGCATCGACCAGGCGGAACTACGTTCAGCGCGTGGTCGAGCACGACAAGGCGGAATCGGCCACCGTCGCGCGGCAATGGGGGCAGGACTATTGGGACGGCGACCGGCGCTACGGCTATGGCGGCTATCGTTATGACGGACGCTGGCGCCCGCTCGCCCAGACCCTGATCGATCGCTACGGCATCAAGCCCGGCATGAGCGTGCTCGACGTCGGCTGCGGCAAGGGCTACCTGCTCTACGAGTTCAGCCAGCTTGTCCCCGACCTCGGGATCGCCGGCATCGACATCTCCGACTACGGCATCGCCAACGCCAAGGAGGAGGTGCGGCCGCTGCTGAAGGTCGGCAGCGCCGTCGAGCTCCCCTACCCCGATCACAGCTTCGACCTCGTGGTGTCGCTCGGCGTGCTGCACAACCTTCCGCTCGAGGACGTGTTCCGCGCGGTGTCGGAGATCGAGCGCGTCGGGCGCGGCACCTCGAAATATCTGATGGTGGAATCGTTCCGCAACGAGCGCGAGAAGGCGAACCTCCTCTACTGGCAGCTCACCTGCCTGAGCTTCCACGGCCCGGAAACCTGGGCGTGGATCTACGACAAATGCGGCTATCGGGGCGACCATGGGTTCATCTTCTTCGAATGAAGCCGGCCTGCGCCGGCCGACGTCGCTACGCGCGCAAAATCCGGAAGTGTATTATTCGGACGACGCCATCGTCACGGCGGATGACGCCACGATCGTCGAGCTGAAACGCATCGCCGCCGGCAACCCGCGTCTGCGCAGCCGGCTGTGCACGCACCCCGATCCCGCGTCCAGCCTGCACGAGATGCTGATCGTGCATCATCGCGAGGCCTATGTCCGGCCCCACAAGCATTTTGGCAAACCTGAATCGTTTCACGTGATCGAGGGCACTGCGCAGGTCGTGATCTTCGAGGATGACGGCCGCATTCGCGACGTCCTCGAGATGGCGCCCTACGGCCAGGGCAAGCGCTGCTATTACCGGATGCCCGAAAAGGTCTTCCACTCGATCCTGATCACCTCGGAATGGCTGGTGTTCCACGAAACCACCGCCGGCCCGTTCGATCCCTCACGCACGGCATTTCCCGACTGGGCCCCGGATGGCGGCGACGCTGCCGAGGTCCACGACTACGTCACGCGGATTGGTGCGCTCGCCGTGGAGCATCTGGCGAGACGGTAAATTTCCACCCCTATCGCTGCTCGACGATCCCGCCGTGAATGATCGAGGACGAAACCAGACAATGAAGCCGCCTGCAAAAGCACTGGTTACCCTGGTCAAGTTCGCGGTGTCGATCGGGATCCTGGTATTGCTCTTGCGCAGCCAGGACTTGTCGTCCCTGAAAGCCGATCTTCTCGCCGTCAACTTGAACATGCTGGCGCTTGCTGTGTTGCTGCTGTTCGCCCAGACCTTCATTCTCTGCCACCGCTGGATCCTGATCCTCCGCGCCATGAGCGTGCCCCTGAGATGGCTGGCCGGCTGGCGCATTCTGATCATCAGCACCTTTTTCAATCAGGTGCTACCCGCGGGCGGTGACGCGGTCCGGATCTGGATGCTGCGGCGGAATGGCGTGCAATGGTCGCAGACGATCGGCAGCATCGTGGCCGATCGCTTCCTGGCGCTGCTGGCGCTCGGTCTCATCGTCCTGGCGGGAATGCCGTTCCTGCTGCCTCGTGTCCACGACAACTCACTCCTTTTCGCGATCGTGACCGTTCTGGCGGCTGCATGCCTCGGCGCAATCGCCCTGGCGACGCTGGACCGGTGGCCGCCACGCCTGATCGCGGCCGTGCCGGCCAGGATCGTGCAATTCGCGATGCTGGTCAGGGCTCCGTTGCTGGCCGGAGGGCGGGCAATGTTGATCGTATCAGCCATTGTCGTCCACCTGATCACCGTTGCGACCTGCTATGTCCTCGCGATCGGACTGGAGGCGCCCCTCACCGCACTTGACGCCTTCGTGCTGGTCCCGCTCGTCATCCTGTCTTCCGCGGTCCCCATCTCGATCGGAGGCTGGGGCGTGCGCGAAGGCGCGATGGTCGCTGCGCTTGGCCTCGCCGGGATCGCATCCGACAAGGCGCTCGCGATATCGGTCCTGCTGGGTCTTGGCGGCCTGATCGTCGGGCTGTTCGGCGGGCTGGTATGGCTGATCGCGCCCGAGCGCACCGGCTTCAGCCCTGAGGAGGCGCGGGCCATCGCCGAACGAACCGATGCAGCGCCGGTCTAGCATGGGCAACGCCGGACAAGACCATGCGATGACATCTGCCGAGGTGCGTTTTCGTACCATCGTCGAGAGATGGTCGTGGCGCGCGCTCATTTTCGCGCCGGCCGCTCTTTCCATCTGGTGCCTGAACCGCGACGGCACTTATCGAACGCTGCTATTTGACGGTGGCTGGACAACGCGATTTTACGTCCTCGCCTGGATCGTCCTGACGCCGTATCTCGGCTGGTTCATCATGGCGACCGGCCGCCTGACGTTCTCGCTCATCAGGCACGAACCCACTCAGCGCGTCGACGAGTTCTTTGTCGGCGCGGCCACGCTCGTCTTGACGGGATTTGGGCTAGGCGCTCTTTCCATCCTGTACCCACAAATCGTTCTCGGATTGGCGATCGCGGTTCTGCTGTGGGACAGCCGCAGCTTTCGGAGGCCGCAGAAACCCGCGGTGACCTTGCCGCTGATCGCAACATCGCTGCTGGGTCTTTGGCTTCTGGCGACGGTGTTCCTCGACCGCGCCATCATACCCGATGTCATTTCGACCGACGTTCAACAGCTCTACGCCCCGTATCTGGCGGAGGTCGCGAGAAATCACAGCATCTGGCTTGCGGCCGACAATCCCATCTTCTCCGACTTCGAGATCGGTCACGGAAACGGGCTGCACCTGTTGCTGGCGACGTTCCTGCCGCCCCACGTCGCCCAGATCATTTCGTTTCTCTACTTCGTCGGGATCGGCGCCGTCATTTTCGAGCTCGCCCGCCTCGTTCTTCCATTCCAGGCTTTCGGACGCCGGTGCGAAGAGGCTGCGATCCCGATCGCACTCGGCCTGGCAATTCTCGGGCTTGCTTGGCCGAGGACGGTGCCGACCGTTACACCCGGCCTCCACATCATGGAGTTTGGAAAGTACCACCTTCAGACAGCGGCATTCTTCGTCTATTTCCTGCTGGTCGTCATCCGCTCTTCCCAAAGTCGAGACAGGCTCGCCGCCGGCATTTGCGCCTTTGCCGTCGCGGCTTCCTATCCGCTCTACGCCGCGTTCGTCTTTTTGATTTCGGCGTTGGGAGTGCTCACCAAGGCGCTTCAGCGCGACCTGTCCGGCGTCATGACCGGCGTGCTGCTCGGGGTCGGAGCGATCGCCGGGTGCATATTGGCCTTCTCCGTCAATTATCTCTACCTCGGAATCCCGGCCACCAACCCGTATTCGCTGTTCCGGGGCGCCGCATCGGTCGAGCGTTTCTCACAATTCGGAAGCCTCGATATTCTCGACTATTTCGTGCTGGCGCAGTCGCTGGAGGTCAGCGACTTCCTCAGCAAGGCGGGGTTGTTCGCCTTCTTCAAGCAGGTCAGGTCCGTTCTCCTCGTTGCCATTGCTCTCGCGGCGGCAACTTGCACCGTGGCTTACATCGACTCGAAGCTGTTTCCGGATCGCTCCGGCGCCTCGAAGTCGCAAATGTCGTTCAATGCTGTGGGGCTCTTGATCATCATCGCCTACGTAGCCAGCGTCCGGCTTCTGGATATGACGCTGAATATTCCGAGCCTGATCAGGCTATCCGTTCATGTCACCGCGCTATTCCCGCTCGCGACCGTGGCCATCGCCTGTTGGGCGCTGGTCATCGTGCGGCGGTTGGCCTCAACCTGGTCCCCCGGGCGCTACGCGCCTCATGTGGCCCTTCTGGCGCTCCTGATCACCTGCGCCTGGACAACCCTTTCCTATCCCTGGCAGAGCTTCAGGGACGACGGGACCGTCGCTTTTGTGACCGGGCGCCCCCTTCGCCAGTTGCCCCGTGTCAGCCTGGACTGGCAGCGCTGTGACGAACTGCAGCAATCGACGGGGTCTGAGCGCATTCTGCCTCTCAACGGCTATCGCGCGTTGGTGCCATGCTATTTCTCGCCGCTCCTCACGCGAGGCAAGGTCATTCATACCTATCAGAGCGATGTCGCGCGCGATTTCAAGAAGGTCGCGCTGGGGACTGCCGATACGGCGGAAACAACGCTTCGCGGGTTGGGGGTGAATCTCTTCTACGTCCAGAGGGAGAATTGCGATTTTTGGCTGAATGGGTTCTCAGACCTCTTCCAGAAAGAAGAACTGGCGAGACGTTTTGCGGTTCGCGCCGAGACTCCGCATTACTGGCTATTGACGTGGCAGGCTGGTGATCAGCCATTGACTCCGGAAACGGCAGCGGCAATCTCGACGCTGAGGACGAGATCGAAGGATATTTATCGAATGGCTTACGGTGTCGAGCCCTTTGAGGTGGTGAGGCACCAGTTGCCACCAGACGGCAAGCCAAGAGACCTCGCGATTCTCGATCAGCTGTCCAAATGCCGCTGAGGATTGCTGATTTGACGGCGGAAAGCGATCCTCCGCGGAGACATCTACATGCATTCCGGTAAACGCTGGTCTTGGGGAGGCTGGCGAACAAGCGCGCGCGCCGGCTTGATGACGGCTCCATTCCTCATCGCGGCCTTAGGCCTGCTGATCAAGGTTCCTCCCGAGGTCCAGTTCTTCAGCGGCGGCCCCTTGGTCGCCTGGAACAGCTTGTGTCTCGCTGTTCTCGCTCCCTACGTGGCTATTGCGTTTGTCGGAATGGGGGCCCTGCTCGTTCACCGGCTCGACGAAGGCAACGACCTCGACGCCGCCGATTTGCTCGTGCTGCAGTTCTTCGGCGGCGCTGCTCTGTGCGTCTTGATTGGCGTTTGCCTCGGTGCGGCGGGATTGCTCTTCCCGTGGATCACCATCCCATTCTTGACGGGCATCATCGCCTGGCACCTTGCGCGTCCATCCCGTGGCCGTTGGATACCATCTACGGCTGCGGAGTGGCTGCTGGTTGGACTAATCGGTTTGTCGGCCGTCGTGCTTCTGCTGGTGAAGGGCGTCGTGCTCGACGCGACGCGCGGTGATATCCCGCAACTTTATCTTCCGCTCCTCGCTGACCTGCAGAACCGCCACACCCTCTGGCTCGACCCCGAACAGCCAAAGCTGTTCTGGTTCTTGCTCGGCCGCGGCCACGGGGCCGACATGTTGCTCGTGAGCTTCGGTGGTCCGACGGCTCATCAAATCCTCTCGGTCGTCTACTTGCTGTCCATCGCGGCTCTGGTCCATCGCATGGCGGTGCGGCTGACAACGGGCTGGATACTGCCGGGATGCGCGGCCCTGATCGCAATGTGGTCGAGCTTCATCGGATTGGAGACGGGGCGCTTTCACTATGAGACCGGCGCCTTCCTCCTGTTCGTCTGTTGGGCAGGGCCGCTCTATGCCACCACCAAGGCCCGCGCGATCTTCCGCGCCTTGGTGCCAACCGTGATGTCGATCGCCATCATGGTCCCCCAGGCGGCGATCATCGCCACGGCCTTCTTGATGGCGGGAGCGGGCGCCGGCTGGTTCGCTCATGGCCCGCGCGGCATCGTGCGGCCACTCGGAGTGGCCGCAATCGGTCTTGGCACAGCGGCTCTCAGCCTTCTGGTCAACCAGATCTATCTCGGCATCGCCGAGGTCAATCCGATCGGCGTGTTCATGCCGCTCATCAACGTGGAGCGCTTTCGTCAAATCTCGAGCCTCGAGCTCATGGTCTACGTAAACAACGCGCAGGGCATCAAATATGCAGGATTCTCGATGCGCGACATCGTGGCTGCTTTCGGCCGCCTGCGGGAGGTGCTCTGGAGCCTATTCTTTGGCACGAACTTCTGGACATACCCGGCTTTCATTGTCGCGTGCGCAGCCTTGCTCAGAGTACGGCGCCCGCAAGGAAATGGCCCATTCGTCGTAGGTCTCGCTCTCTGCCTGCTCGCTGTCATCAGCCTGATCACACTCACCTCACATGGAAGTCTGGAGCGCATGCTGGCCTTCCGATCGGTCGCAACTCCGCTCATTGCCATTTCGATCATCGTGCCGCTCGCCGATCTCTTTCGGCGGCGTCAGTTGCAACTTCGCCTCGTCTCTCTGCCTTCTGCGATGGTGACGATCGGTTTGGCGGCCCTTGTCGCGACTGTGGTTGCGAGGTCGCAGGGCGAGATAACGCGCGTGCGCATGCAGGGCGCCTTGGCGTTTGTCACCGGTCGCATCGGCCTGGTTGGCACCTCCCCGTCCTTTGACGACCTCGATCCACGCCGCTGTCGGGAGGTTTCAAGTCACGTCCCTGCTGACTGGCACATCCTCCCCGTCAATTCCGCTTTGCGTTTTCTGCCGACCTGCGCCGAGTCCCCTCTCCTGCCATCTGGCCGGGTCGTGGATACCTTGCATCCGGTGTTTCTGCCCGATTATGGAGACGTCCTGCTTGGGCCCGCCCCAATCAGCATTGCCGCGCTACGCCGCCGCAATGTGAACGCCTTTTACATAGAGGGCGACCGGCTGGATTTCTGGGCGCATGGGCAAAGCCCGCTTTTTGATTCAGACAGCATGCCGCGCAATCTAGACGTCCTCCACGTCGGAGCTGATTACATCTTGCTGACATGGAAGGGCTTGGGAGCGCCAATCAGCGACGAACAGGTTGCAGCAATCACCGCGCTACGGAACCGCAGCCGCGTGACCGGTCCAGGCAAAGACTATTGGGATGGTATCGCAACGCTTGCGGCGTGGCGGTCCCGGCAAGACTCTACCGAAAAGTGAGCGGCCGCGCGCTTCCGCCTCCACCGCGGCGCGGCAAAGAGTCTTCGCGCGAAGCCGGACCCCAACCTGAATAGTCACTGCAAAATCCTGCCGAATCGGCTCTGTTTTTCGCGAGTCCGACGATCGGATAAGATGCCGGCGGACAGCGTGGGGGATCTCAACTTATCAATTGAGGTGCACGCTGTGGCCCTATATAGCCGTACAATGGCTGCCAGCCGCGGGCCGTAACGGCTCGGAACGCCGATTCCAGACCTGCTCCTGCAAAGAGTTAAAGCCGTGACCGACCATTGCCGCCTTTGCCATTCGACCAACCTGCGTCCGGTCATCGACCTCGGACTGATGCCGATTGCGCATCGGCTTCGGCATAGCCGAAACGAGCAGGACGAACGCTTTCCGTTCGAGGTGATGGCCTGCGGCGATTGCGGCCTGCCCCAGATCGTCAAGCCGATCGATCCAGATATTCTGTACCGGCAGTTCAACTACAATTTCAGCAGCTGGAAGCCGGAGCCGCATCAGGCAGACGAGCTCGACACCATCGCGCAATTCTCCAAGCACCAGTCCGTGTTCGAGATCGGTTGCAACGACGGGCTGTTCATGGACAAGCTGCGCGAGCGCGGCACCAAGGTCATGGTCGGCGTCGAGCCCAATCCGGTGTCGGGCAAGATCGCCCGCGAGCGCGGCATCAAGGTCTATGCCGACATGCTCAGCCCGGCGATGGCCCACGATGCTGTCGCTCAGTCCGGCAAGTTCGACCTCGTCATATCGCGCCAGGTGCTGGAGCACATCGTCGATTTCGAGAACTTCTTCGACTGCGTCAAGATCGCGCTCAGCGACGACGGTTTGCTGTTCATCGACGTGCCTGATTTCGCCCCGGGGTCAGCGGAGGGAGACCTCTCCGTCCTCTGGGAGGAGCACGTCAGCTATTTCACCGAACCGACCCTGCTCGCGCTGCTGGCGCGCCACGGCTTCGAGGCGGTGTCCGTGAAGAAATACAATTTCAGCGGCGGAAGCCTCGCGATCGCAGCCCGCCGTGCAAAGGGCGCCGTGACGGCGCCGCCCGCGCCGTCCGGCGTTGGCGAGAAATTCGGTCAGCGTGCGAGAGAGTATGGCGCGCGTCTCCGCCCGATTCTCGAAAAAGCCCGCGCCAACGGCGCCGAGATCGCCATCTACGGTGCCGGCTGCCGCGCCTGCACCTTCACCAACGCCCACGAGCTTGCGAATCTCGTCGACCTCTCGGTCGACGACCAGAAGGAGCGCCAGGGGCTGTTCCTGCCCGGCACCGGCATTCCGATCCGTTCGCCCGAGGATCTCACCGCCAAGTCGGGTCCGCTCGTCTGTCTTCTCGCCGTGAACGAGGAGAACGAGGCCAAGGTCAGCAGCCGGCTGCGCGAGAGCGTGAAGCGTCCGCTCGAGATCGTTGCGATCTTCGCGCCGAACGACATCTGGAGCGAGCTCGATCGTCTCGAGGCGGCGCTAAGGTCGCGGCATGGCTGAGGACAAGCTCTTCAACTATTACGAACGTCAGGATGTTCTGCCGACGTTCGGGAATTTCAAATCGTCCACCGAGCTGGGGGCCTACGCCAGCCAGCGGCGCGAGCTGTTCTCGGACAAGCTGGTGCTGCCGCCGCGGCTGTTCCGCGATGCCGATGTGCTCGAATTCGGTCCCGATTCCGGCGAGAACGCCCTGGTGTTTGCCGGTTGGGGCGCGAACATGACGCTCGCCGAGCCGAACCGGCATGCACACCCGAAAATCCAGGCCTACTTTGCACATTTCGGCCTGACCCAACGTCTCCGCGAGCTCGCACTCGCCGACGTCGAGGGCTTCCGCAGCGAGCGCCGCTTCGACATCATCGATGCCGAGGGCTTCATCTACACGGTGCAACCGAGCGAAAAATGGCTCGGCATCTTCCATCGGCTGCTCAATCCGGACGGTTATGCCGTCGTGTCCTATTACGAGCGCTACGGCGGCTTCTTCGAGCTCGCGCTCAAGGCGATCCATGCGGCCGGCAAGGCATTGGGCGGTCGCGCTCCGCTCGACACGGCAAAGATGCTGTTCGAGGCGAAGTGGGACAGCATTCCGCACACCCGCAGCTTCGAATCCTGGCTGATGGACGTGCTGGAAAATCCTTTCGTCCGGCATCGTTACTTCCTCGACGCGGCCACCTTGTGCGCGGCGGCGCATCAACAGGGGTTCGACGTCCATTCGGCGTGGCCCGCCTACCGCGACAGCCTCGACATCTACTGGCACAAGAAAGTCCTGTCCGGCGACGAGAAGCTGCATCGCGCCAGACACCATCTCGACCGCAGCCGGCTGAGCTTCCTCGGCGGACGAAAGCTCTATCTGGTCGGCAAGGCCGATGCCGTGCAGGCGATCTCGGCCTCGATCGAGGCGCTGGTGCTCGACGTCGATGGCATGATCGACGATCCCTTCGGCGAGAGCCTGCCGCGCGTGGTCGCCGGCCTCGCGTCGCTGCGCGAGACGATCCGGACCACCGACATTCTGGCCGACGATGCCGCCGACATCGACGCCATCATTGCGACGCTCGACAGCTTCCATCGCATCTTTGGCGCAATCGGGCGACGGGATGCGTCTGCGGTCGCCGCCCTCACCCAGTCGGATGCGGCCTTCATCAACATTTGGGGACAGCCGGCGCATTTCCTCGTGATCCGGAAGCGCTGAGGGATCGTAGCCAGTGAAGCCAGGCATTGGCATCATCGGAACGGGCATGGTCGGCCAGATGTGCCACCTCGCCAATTTCGCTGCCAATTCCGCCTGCCGCGTCGTCGCGATCGCCGATCTCCGGCCGGACCTCGCCGCCGCCGCGGCGCAGAAGTTCGGCATCCCCCGGGTTTACAGCACGCACCGGGAGCTCCTCGCGGACAGCGCGGTGTCCGCCGTCGTCGTCGTGACGAAGCGTCGTGCCACCGGCCCGATCGTCCTGGACGCGTTGAACAGCGGGCGGCACGTGCTGTCGGAAAAGCCGATGGCCTACACGACGGCCCAGGCCAGTTCGCTGGTCGAAGCCGCACGGCAGCAAAACCTCGTCTACAGCATCGGCTACATGAAGCGTCACGATGCCGGCGTGGCGCGGGCGCTGCAGGTGCTGACGCGCCTGCGCGAAGACCAGTCGCTCGGACGCATTGTCCGGGCCGAGGGCTGGTGCTTCGGCGGCGACACCGGCCGGTCGCACGACAATTTCGTGATGACCGGCGAAGCGCGACCGGACGGGATTGAACTCTGGCAGGATGGCCCCGACTGGATGCCGCGCGCGGCGCGTCCCGGCTTCGATAATTTTCTGAACGTCTTCAGCCATATCATCAACCTGGCGCGCTACCTGCTCGGTTCGTCGCCGACGGTCGCCGAAAGCGCGATCGAGGCTTCGGGTGCCGGGCGCATCACGCTCGACTTCGACGGCATCGCCTGCGCGCTGGATCTCGTGAAAGGCTCCGAAGGCAGCTGGCGCGAGGGGCTGACGATCGATTTCGAGCGCGGTGCGGTGACCCTGGAATTGCCGCCACCTTTCGCCGAGCAAGAGGCGGAGGTCATCGTCGATCACGATGGTCAGAGCACGCGGCTGACGGGCGAAAAGAGCTGGGCATTCCGGCGCCAGGCCGACGCCTTCGTTTCCGACGTCGCCGCGCGAGGCGTACCCTTGGCCTCCGGCGCGGATTCAGTGACCGACATCGCGCTTGCGGAGACCGTCTGGAAACAGCGGGCTAGCGGCTAGGCGCGGCATCCTTGCTTGCGCCCTCGAGCGGCAGGACGCCCGCGATGGGCCCAAGCTTGATCGTGACCTGCGCAAGCTGAGCCAGGAACTCTGCAACATCGCAGCGCGCCAGGAACCGGCACGCATAGTACTTCCGCACCAAGGTCTGGTTCGGTGCGGCTCCCGGGCCCGGCTGGAACGAGATCGTCGCCTGCGGCCCCGTCGGATCGAAATGATGGAATGCACTTCCCGGAGCTGTCCGCGCCTCGTCCATTCCCCGCAGGATGTCGGGCCGCTCGGCGCGCAGTGCAAATCCGAAGAACGGCTGATTGCCCCAGGCAAGTCGCAGCATGCCGGTGACCTCGGCGAGGCCGAACGGCACGTGCCGTGAGGGGTAGTCGAAAAAGCCGTCATCGAGCGCATAGACCGTCGCCGCGGGCTGGGCGCGGCCGGCAAGGTTGCGCGTCAGGGCCTCCTGCTTCAGCGTTCTCGCCTGCATGAAGACGTAGTCGCTCCACAGCATGCCGATCGACATGATCAGGCCCGATCCGAATATGGCTGCAAAGGCGATGCTGGGACTGGTCCAACGTTCGGCCAGCCGCTTGATTGCGAGAAACGCCAGCGCCGACGGCACACCCAACATCAGCAGATGACGGCTCTCGTAGAAATGCGTCGACGACGGCCGCAGGCCGGCGATCAGATAGGGCGACGACAATGCGAGGAACAAGACCAGGGCGAGCACGAACGGCAAGGCGATCGCGGTTCCGGACGCGGCCGGCTTCGTGTCGGCGCGCAGCAGCAGCAAGACGATGCCGACGAGCACCGCCGCCAAAATGAAGAGCCCCGGGACGACAATCGCCGCGCGCAACGCGTGGGCCAGGACGTCCCTGTAGCCGGTGATGAAGAATGCCAACCATCCCTTCGCCAACTCGCCGAGCGTCGGGAAATGGGCATCATAGTGCTGCGCATACACGCCGATCCGCTTGAACCAGATATTGAGCGTGCCCCAGTAGATCAGAGGAAGCAGGATCAATTCCGGATAACCCAGGGCGCAGCGCCAGGCTGCGAGCCATGTGCGGCGAACGAAACCGTCCGTCGCCTTCCCGCCCCGCCAAATCGCAACGAAGAGACCCAGCATCACGAAGGCATAGAGCACGATCGTCGAGTTGAGTGCGAAGCTCAGCAGGAACACGAGCGCACAGGCCACGCGAAGCAGCACGCGCCGCAGGCCGCGGGCACTGAAGGCCAGCGTCAACAGCCATGCGCCGACGAATAGCAATCCGAAGCTGAAGACGTAGACCGCGTTCGCCTTGCCCGCCCAAAGCTGATAGCCGGGATAGGTCCAGACGATCAGCGCGAAACCGACCGCCTCGGCGCGGTCGAGCAGACCGAGACGCGTTGCGGTGAGGGCGAGCGATATAGCGCCGAAGACAATTCCAGCAATCGCCAGCGAGACCATCACGACAACCGGGGCGCCCGTCCAGTTCGCGAACGTGTCGTAGCTGTAAAAGATCGGATGACCGGCGCCGTTCAGCAGGAAATCGATGTTGATGAAATAGTCGGGACGCGGCTTGAGCACCAGCCAGTCGTCCATGAAGAGACCATCGTTCACGAGCATCGGCGCATGCGCAGCCAATAGCACGACGAGGAGGACGACTATCGCACGCAGCAATGGGGACATCTCGGACGGAGGAACGGCATCGCCGGCAGGATTCGCACGCCCACGTGACGTCCGCAAGGCGGGATGATGGGCTCCCTTGACCGGAAAAATGCGACCTTTTATAGACTTTTGCTCTGGCTGGGCCTCAGAGGCGTCCGGGACGATTTTCCGCAATGAACATGCTCCCGGGCCCGGCGCAAGCCGCTGCGATTGGTCTCAGTGTCGCGCTGCCGCTGCTGTTGCTGTGCTACGCGCGCATCGCCGCCACCGGCGGATCCGGCCGCCGCTTCCGGCTCGGCTGCATCAGCATCTTGGCCCTTTACGCGATCGCCTGTCTCGCGCTTCCCGGTCAACGCCATTATGACGACGTGCTTGGCGGCTTGTTCCTGCTCGCGACTGCGATGATGTTTTTCTACATCCTGTTCAGCCTGCTCGCCTGGGGCTTTACGCTGACGCTGCTCACGGCACTCGTTAAGGCCGGGCGTCCCCTCACCTGGGAGCAATGGGCCGTAGCCTACATGCAGGGCGGAGATCTCGGCACCTTCACGCACAACCGCCTGAAGCTCCTGGTCGGCGCGGGGATGTTGACCATTGCAGACGGCAGGCTGGCTCCGACGGCCAAGGGGGTGGCGGTCGCGCGTCTCGTCAAACTCGTTCGTCTGTCGACGGGCCTTGGGTAAGAGGCCGCGATGTCCTTCGTTGTCGGATTCCTCGCCGCCGTCAGCTTCGTCCTGCTGTCGCCTGCCTTGCAGCTCATGGCCCGCGCTCGCGGATGGCCGGTTGGAGCCGTGACCCTGCTCGCGATCGCCGCGATCCTCACCCACGGTCTCGGCGTGATGCTCGGAATCCTCGTCGTCCCGGAATTCCAGTATTGGGACGCCGCGTCGATTTTCGGTTTTTGCGTCATGGGTTACGTGTTCGCTTTTGGCGCAGTGTACAAATCGGTTTCCCTGGAGATTCTGCTCGGCATCGTCGACCGGCCCGAGCGGAAGGCTCCGCTTTCCGAAATCGTCGAACGGCAGGTTCCAGATCTGTTCCAGGGACGAATTGGGAACCTGGTCGACGGCGGCCTTGTCGAACCGGTGGATTCACACTTCGCGGCGACGGCGGCGGGCCGAAATATGGCAGGCCGCGTCGGACAGCTGCGCCGCGCCTTCGGTATCGGCGATACCAGTCTCTATGATTTTTCCGAATAGTTGCCGGGAACACACACATCGCCGGTTTCGTGCCGATTGTGCAGGGCATATCTGCAGGCCCCTTATTGTTCGGTCGGCGCAGATGACCTAGAGTTGCGCTGGGGTTCCACCAGTAAAGAGTGGCCGGCAACAGGCGGCATAAGATGACACCTTCCAGGGCGGCAAAGAGACTTACGATCGTCATCCCTGCACTGAACGAGCAGGACAAGATCGCCGACACCATTGACGGCGTGCTGCCGCTCGCCCGCGAGCTGCTCGACGATTTCGAGATCTTCCTGATCGACGACGGCAGCACCGACGCCACCGGCGCGATCATGGACGAGTTCGCGGCCGGCGAGCCGCGCATCGTCGTGCAACATAACGCCCAGCCGCGAGGTGTCGGTGCCGGCTTCGAATACGCGCTGTCGCGCGCGAAATTCGATGCCATCACGCTCATTCCCGGCGATCACGCCTTCCAGAACGAGGGTATTGCCCGGATGTTCAAGGCGGCGGGCGCCGCCGACCTCGTCATCACCTATCGCGACAACCAGTCGGACCGCTCGGTCAACCGCTCGCTGCAGTCGCATTCGCTGCGGTTCATCCTGAACTGCCTGTTCGGCTTTTGGCTGTCCGACTACCACAGCATGATCGTCTACCCCGTGAAATGGCTGCGCCAGATCGCGGTCAAGGCCGACGGCTACGGCTATCAGATCTGCGCGTTGATCTCCCTGCTCCAGCTCGGCCTCACCTATGTGCAGGTGCCCGTGAGCCTGAACGCGGAGCTGAAGGGCTCCTCCCGTGCGCTGCGGCTGCGCACCTATTTCGAGCTCGGCGGCACCATCGTCTCGCTGCTGCGCCGCGTTCCCATCCGGCACGTCGACCTCAGCCAGGTTCCTACCGACGCGGAACGGGCCCCGGCGCGCTAGTCGAGGGCCTCGTCGGGCTTTGCCTTGGGAAATCAAGCTGAAGGGCTGGCGCGCGGCGATTCGTCCGCGGGACGCCTTGTCCCTATCCTGCCAGCATCTCGCTTAAGTGATTGATTTGACTGGCAGGAGTGGCAGGGCTCGAACCTGCGACCCCCGGTTTTGGAGACCGGTGCTCTACCAATTGAGCTACACTCCTACGGACCCTGCGTTGCCCCAGGATCAGGGCCGCTTTCAAGCACAGAGAGCGGCCGGATTGCAAGAGCGAAGCGGGTGCCATGCGCGACTTCGCGCTAGGCCCCCCCATCTTTCAGCAGCCAGTTGCGGTAGATCTCCCCGTAGCGCACGCTCACCTTGTCCACCGGGGTTTGCGTCGCGTTATTGTCGATAGCAGCCTGCACCGCCGCCCCAACGATCCCCTGCCCGGTATAGAGCGCTGCGTTCAGCTCGGGATAGGCGACGATCAGCGCACCGGTTCGGGCATCGACGAGATTGGCGTCCGCGATCATGCCGCGATGGCCGCCGATCACGACACGCTGGATGGCTGACGGGAACAGCAAGCTCTTCACCCGGATGTCGAGCCGCACCGGCCGCGTGCCCGCCAGCCGAGCGGCCAAGACCTGCTCGACGCCGGCCTTGATCCGCGGCGTCAGCAGGCCTTGAACGAAAGCCTTTACCTCCGGAGCGTCGGCCATTGTTGCCGCCTGCTCCAGGCTGACCGCCTTCGAGTCCGCATAGGCGCGGAGACCGTCCTCCCACTGTATGCGTGCGTCGGGTGCAAAACTGACCGCAACGCCGGTCAGCTTCATGCCGGCTATGTCGCTCTGCGACAGCGAATTATTGGCGGCGGTTACGCAGCCCGCAAGCGCAAGCATTCCGCCCAGCGCGACAATCCGCGCCAGTCCCAGCAGCAATCTCAACAACGCCCCCTGTCCCCGTAACCCAATCTCAGCCCGGCCCAAAAATAGGGTGTTCCGCCCGCTGCTGTCTACCCCGAATTGTATTGCCGTGCACAAGGCCGATGCCGAGCGTCCGCTGCAGATGTCACCGCGCCGAATGCATCTGTTCTTCACGGGGCTTCTGAGCCACACTTTTCCGATCGACCAAAAACAAGAGCCCGGGAGCCTCCATGAACGCCCAAGCCGCCACGAAAGCCACCTCGACGCCGCTGACCCCGCCCTTGCCCGAGGCCCGCCCGGAGACGCTCGGGCTGTCGCGTCCGCGGCTCCAGGCCTTGTCGGACGCCTTCAGGCGCGAGATCGACAAGGGAACCGTTCCCGGCGTCACCGTGCTGGTCGCGAGGCGCGGCCAGGTCGGTTGGTTCGAGGCGCTCGGCCGACAGAGCCCGGCGGCTGCGGCGCCGATGGCGCGGGATTCGATCTTCCGAATCTTCTCGATGACCAAGCCGATCGTCTCGGTCGCCATCATGGCGCTGGTCGAGGACGGCCACCTCCTGCTTAGCGACGCCGTCGCAAAGTTCATCCCGGAATTTGCCAGCCAGCAGGTCGGCATCGTCAAGGACGGCAAGCTGGAGCTGGTGCCGCCGGCGCGGCCGATGACCGTGCAGGACCTGCTTCGCCACACCTCGGGCCTCACCTACGAGCACCAGGGCGACGGCCCCGTGCACAAGCTCTACCAGGAGTCCCGCGTCCGCAGCCGCAAGATCACCAACGCCGAGCACGCCGCCCTGGTGGCGAGCTTCCCGCTGGTCTGCCAGCCCGGCGCGGAATTCAACTACAGCCGCTCCACCGACATCCTCGGCCGCATCATCGAGGTCGTCAGCGGCAAGTCGCTCGGCACGTTCCTCACCGAACGCGTGCTCGCGCCGCTGCAGATGGCCGAGACCGGCTTCTCGACCTCCGAGGCCAATGCGGGCAGGCTCGCCGAGCCTTTCGCGGCCGATCCCTGGACTGGCGACAAGGTCGCGCTGTTCAACATGCACGAAGCACCGGTGATGGAGTCCGGCGGCGGCGGCCTGGTCTCGACCACGATGGACTATGCCCGCTTCTGCCTGATGCTGCGCAACGGCGGCACGCTCGACGGCCACAGGATCATCGGCCGCAAGACGCTGGAGCTGATGGCGTCCGATCACCTCGGGCCGCACGTTCAGACCAACGGCACCCTGCTCTCGCCCGGCCACGGTTTTGGTCTCGGCTTCGCGGTGCGCCGCGAGGCCGGCATCGCGCCCTTCCCCGGCAGCGTCGGCCAGTATTTCTGGAGCGGCATTGCGGGGACGTTCTTCTGGATCGATCCGAAGGAGGATCTGTTCGCGGTGTTCATGAGCCAGGGCCCGGGCCAGCGCGATTTTACGCGCACGCTGGTGCGGGATCTGGTTTACGCGGCGGTGGAGTAATCTCCGCTCTCGTGCCCCGGACGCAACGCAGCGCGTAGCGGTGCGTTGCTGAGCCGGGGCCCACGTCTCCGCGATCTCGTTCTTGGCTTTCTGGGTCCCGGCTCTGCGGAGCAGCACTTCGTGCTGCGCCGCGTCCGGGACACGAGAAACTCAGCGCGTCGTCAACCTCAGCTGATCGTCGCGCCGCCGTCGATCACCATGGTCTGGCCGGTCATGAAGTCGCCGGCCCTGGACCCCAGGAACACCGCGGCGCCCGCGATCTCGTCGGGGATGCCGATGCGCAGGAGCGGCGAGCGCGCGGTCGAGGCCTTCAGGTTCTCCGGATTGTCCCACAGCGCCTTGGCAAAATCGGTCTTGATCAGGCCGGGCGCGATGCAGTTCACGCGGATGTTGTCCTTGCCGTATTCGCAGGCGAGGTTGCGCGCGAGCTGCATGTCGGCGGCCTTCGAGATGGCGTAGGCGCCGAGGATGGTCGAGCCTTTCAACCCGCCGATCGAGGAGACGATGATGATGGAGCCGTCCTTGCGCTCGATCATCTGCGGCACCACCATCGAGATCAGCCAGTTGTTGGCAACGATGTTGTTGTCGAGGATCTTCCTGAACTGATCGTCGGAGATGCCGGCGAGCGGACCATAATACGGGTTCGAGGCGGCGTTGCACACCAGCACGTCGATCTTGCCGAAGGCGCGGTTGCTCTCATCGACGAGGTTTTGCAGATTCTCTTTCGATGAGATGTTGGCGGCAACCGCGACCGCGGTGCCCTTGCCGAACCTGTCGTTGATGCCCTTGGCCACCTGCTCGCAGACATCGGCCTTGCGCGAGGAGATCACGACCTTGGCGCCGTGCTCGGCCATGCGCTCGGCGATCGCAAGCCCAATGCCGCGCGTCGAGCCGGTGATGACGGCGACTTTCCCCTTCATGTCGAACAAGGTCATGTTTCTCTCCCAGATTGATTTTGGTATTCACGTCGAGATTCCGGGCCTGGTCCTTCGGACCATCCCGGAATGACGCCTTACTCACGCCAGCTTCTTGACTTCCGGTCCCGCGGGCTGATGCATCGCCGCATGCGCCGCATCCGCGATCCACGGCTGCTGGTTCACCATCGGCAGCCGCCAGACCTTGCGCTCGGGAGTTGCGAAATAATCCAATCGCGTCACCGAGCAATTGTCGATGTCGAACGACAATCCCCGCTCCGGCTGGCCGTCGAGCGCGAGCCCCAGCGCCGCCTTGATGGTGCCGCCATGCGCGACCGCGATGATGTCCTGGCCTGCCGCCTCGGCGTTGATCCGCTCTATGGTGCGGCGCGTGCGGTTGTAGAGATCCATGAAGCTCTCGCCGCCGGGCGCGGGCTCGTTGATGTCGGCAAACCAGCTCGTGCCCACGGGGCGGCTGGCGATGAACTGGGCGCGGTTCATGCCCTGCCATCGGCCGAGATTTTGCTCGGCAAGGTCCGCTTCCCATGTCATCGACGCAGGCCTTGGGAAGCCGGCCGCCCAGATCGCTTCCGCGGTCTGGTGCGTGCGCACCAGATTGCTCGAATACCAGACCGCCGTGCGTGGCAGCACCTTGGCAACAGCGTTGAACACATAGGTATCGCTGGTGTCGCAGGCGATGTCGCTCTGCCCGTAGATGTTGCCGCCGTCGTTGCGCACCGGCGCGTGACGGACCCACCACCACCGTGTCATGACCACATTGGGCTTGTCTGCGCCTGCCATCGAAACCCTTCCATCCCGTTTGATGTCGCTGTACGTCAGGTGTGAACCTGTCTCAAGACACTTTACCGTTTGAAATCTTGTTTGAAATTCCGTCGCGCGGCAAGCGTCGCGCGGGGCACCACAGGGAGAAACGCATGGGCCGCCTGCAAGGCAAATCCGTCATCATCACCGGCGCCGGCAGCGGCATCGGTCGCGCCGCCGCGCTGCTGTTCACCCGGGAAGGCGCCAAGCTGATCGCGGTCGATCGCACCGAGGCGGTGAAGGAGACCGTCGACGAGGTGAAGAAGGCCGGCGGCATCGCGGAAGCCATGATCGCCGACGCGGGCTCCGAGAAGGACGTCATCGCCGTGATCGACAAGGCGGTGAAGACGCATGGCCGGCTCGACGTGATCTGGGCCAATGCCGGCGTCTCCGGCGGCCTCGTCCCGCTCGGCGAGCAAACCGTAGAGCATTGGCAGGAGGTGTTGCGCGTCAATCTGATCGGCCCCTTCCTCGCGGTGAAGCATGCGATGCCGCACATGGTGAAGCAGCAGTCCGGCGCGATCGTGCTGACCGCGTCCGTCGCAGGCCTCAAGGCCGGCGCCAGTGGACATCCCTATGCCGCGAGCAAGGCCGGCGTGATCAGCCTGGTGCAGACCACGGCGTATTCGCTCACCGGAACCGGCGTGCGCATCAACGCGGTGTGCCCGGGCCTGATCGAGACCGGCATGACAAAACCGATCTTCGACCGCGCCAAGGAGCGCGGCACCCAGGACAAGATCGGCCAGCTCAATCCGCTCAAGCGCCCCGGCCAACCGCACGAGCTCGCGGCGATGGGCCTGTTCCTGGCCAGCGACGAAGCCTCGTATGTGAACGGCCAGGCGTTCCCGGTCGACGGCGGCCTCACCGCGTCGATGCCGTATACGGGCAAGCCCGTTTAACTCTCGCGTGTCCCGGACGCGCTGCAACGCGAAGCGTTGCTGCGCAGAGCCGGGACCCAGCCGAGACCGCACGGCTCGCTGACGCATGGGCCCCGGCTCTGCAGCGCACCGCCGAAGAGGCGCTGCGCAGCGTCCGGGGCACGAGAGCAGCGTTTGGCGCGCAACTGCATCAACATCGTCATTGCGAGCGTAGCGAAGCAATCCAAACTGTCGCTGCGGAAGGACTCTGGATTGCTTCGCTGCGCTCGCAATGACGGCGAGTGAAGTAGCAACGCCCCCCACTCTCGTGTCCCGGACGCGCTGCAGCGTTCTTACGCTGCTGCGCAGAGCCGGGACCCAGGAAGCCGCAGCACGTGCTGATACGTGGGCCCCGGCTCTGCAGCGCACCGCCGAAGAGGCGCTGCGCAGCGTCCGGGGCACGAGAGCTTGGTTCAACGATAGACATAGTCCGTCATCCTCGCGGCTCATCTCGCCCGAGCTTTGCTTCGTCTCTTCACCCTCATAATTGAAAGAGGGCGCAGGGAAGACCGGGAGCCCGCTGGCACCCGAGGTCCACTGTGCGAAGTTGTAATAAGAAGTCTGCACAGCGGCATACAGGTGTAGCCAGGACATCCCGGCCTTCCCTGCGCAGTGGTTTTACGGCTTATGTCGTGATCTCCCCGGGGAGCGTTGCACTATTGCCCCCGTCGCCTTGCGGATGGCTGATGCGTGGGCCCGGTTGGACCGCACACATCACCACAAGACTTGGCGCACAGACCCCGGGCGCCAGGACCACACGATTTTGCCGTACGCGGATCACACCGGTCGTGTGCGCGAGGTCTTCGCTCACGGCTCTCCGCCCTGCGAAGCTTTTCGCGCCGATGTCACCTGCGTCCACCGCCGCCCGGCCCGCGTTCGTGACGATCGCGATACGCCCCTCTTCCTTGGGCCGGGTTGAGGCGACACATACGCCGTTTCCGAATTTCGGTAAAGTGGAATATTTTCGCCGCCATGCGTTGACCGATACCTTGGGTGTTTTGCCCGTCAGGCAACGCAAGGGATTGTGGCTCCCCTCGTCATTCCGGGGCGCGACGAAGGCGCGAACCCGGAATCCATTTCGCAGCGCGTGATGCGGACCGATGGATTCCGGGCTCGATGCTGCGCATCACCCCGGAATGACGGTTGCGATGTTGATTTGCCCGACGAGGCCTCACGTTGGTATGGTTCCTGCAAGCACTTCAGCCTCCATACTCCCTGACAGAACGAGACAATGCCAAGCCCAAGACCCGACCGTATTCGCAAACTCCTCGCCGACCTCGTCGGCTTCGACACCGTCAGCGACCGCACCAACCTGCCCCTGATTGCCCATATCGAGAGCTACCTCGCCGCGTTCGGCGTCAAGGGCGAGCGCATCGTCGACGTAACAGGGCAGAAGGCCTCGCTTTGGGTCACGATCGGCCCTGAAGATCGCCCCGGTTTCGTGCTGTCAGGCCATACCGACGTCGTGCCCGTCGTGGGGCAGGACTGGAGCCACGATCCGTTTAGGCTGCTCGAGCGCGACGGCAAGCTCTATGGCCGCGGCACCACCGACATGAAGGGCTTTGTCGCGGTGTGCCTCGCCATGGTGCCGGAGATGCTGGAAGCAAGGCTCGCAACGCCGATTCATCTGGCGATCTCCTATGACGAGGAAATCGGCTGCGTCGGCGTGCGGCCGATGCTCGGCGAGGTCGCGAAGAAACGGATCATACCGCTCGGCGCCTTCATCGGCGAGCCGACCGAGATGAAAGTCATCATCGGCCACAAGGGCAAGCACGGCGTGCGCGCGACCTTTCGCGGCCTCGCCCGCCACTCCTCAATCGCCCCCGACGGCGTCAACGCGATCGAATATGCCGCCGCGCTGATCGTCGAGATCCGCCGCCGCGCCGTGGCGCTCGCAGCCGTGCGAGCGAGCGACAGCCTCTACGACGTTCCCCACTCGACGCTGCTCACCAGCATCGTGCACGGCGGCGCCGCGCTGAACATCGTGCCCGACACCTGCACGGTGGACTTCGAATGCCGCGGCATCGGCATCACCGAGTCCAGGGAGGTGACGGATGCGATCGTCGCCTGGGCCAGGGCCGAACTCGAACCGGCGATGAAGAAGCAGCATCCGGAGTGCGGCATCGATTTCGAGGAGATTTTGGACTACCCCGCCCTCGACACCGCCGCCGACGCCGCGATCGTCACTCTCGCCAAGAGCCTTGCAGGGCGCAACGACCACGCCAAGGTCGCCTTCGGCACCGAAGCGAGTTTGTTTGCCAGCATGGCCGACATCCCCTCGGTGGTGATCGGCCCGGGTTCGATCGCACAGGCGCACACGCCGGACGAATTCGTCGAGATGGCCGAGCTGGAGAAATGCGCGGGGTTTGTGGAGAGACTGATCGCGCATTGCGCGAAGGCCACGGCGTAGATGCCGTAGGGTGGGCAAAGCGGAAGCGTGCCCACCATCAGGCTGCGAACGCTGAAGGATGGTGGGCACAGCGCTACGCGCTTTTGCCCACCCTACGAAGACTGGATTTGCCCGCCTTCGCGGGGAATGGCAGCGGCTGTGTGGAAACACCGACGCGGCCCAAAGAAAAAAGGCGCGGCCACATCGGCCGCGCCTTCGTCATTTCTACACCGCGCCCGCCTTTTGCGCGTATTCCCATGAGGCCTGCGACAGCGGTACGGTGCGCTTGGCGGACTCCAGCGCCTTGGCGTTGGCGGCGGTGCCGTCGCGGACGCGGCCGGCGATGCCTTGCGTGATGCCGGCGAGACGGAACAGATTGTAGGCGAAGTACCAGTTGAGATCAGGCACCGTCATCTTGGTGACGTTGCAATAGATCTGCGCGGCTTCTTCCACGCTCGGGATGTTGAGCGCCTTGAGGTCCGCGCCCTGCAGGCCCGGCATGATCCACTGCATCAACAGGTAGGTGAAGTCGGCCATGGGATCGCCGAGCGTCGACAGCTCCCAGTCCAGCACGGCCTGCACGCGCGGTTCCGTCGCGTGGAAAATCATGTTGTCGAGACGATAGTCGCCGTGGACGATCGAGACGCGCGCCTGCTCCGGCACGGTCTTGGGCAGCCATTCGGCGACCTTCTCGAACTCGGGAATGTGCTGCGTTTCCGACGCCCGGTACTGCTTGGTCCAGCGGTCGATCTGGCGTGCAAAGTAATTACCGGGCTTGCCGAACTCGCCGAGCCCGATCGCCGTGGGATCGTACATATGGAGCTTCGCCAGCGTCTCGATCTTGCTGGTGAAGATCTTGCGCCGCGCGTCGCCATCCTGGCTCGGCAGCGTCGGATCCCAGAACACCCGGCCCTCCTCCATCGACATGATGTAGAAGGCCGCACCGATGACGCTGTCGTCCTGGCACAGCGCATAGGCGTGCGCGACCGGGAAACCCTGCTTGCCGAGCGCTGCGATCACGCGATATTCGCGATCGACCGCATGCGCCGAGGGCAGCAATTTGCCGAACGGTTTTCGGCGCATCACGTAGGAACGGTTCGGCGTGTTCAGCCGGTAGGTCGGATTGGACTGGCCGCCCTTGAACTGGAGCACGACCAGCGGTCCCTCATAGCCTTCGACGTTGTCGCGCATCCAGGCTTCGAGCCGCATCTCGTCGAAGCGATGACGCTCCTCGACCGGCTTGGTGCCCGAGAACTCTTCGTCTTTCCTGACGCCGTCAGCCACGATGACGCTCCCTCTTCAGTCCTGACCATTTCAGGTCGAGCATGATCCTAATCGGTAACCGCTGACGCACTTGCGTCAAGCGGTCACCGCATCATGCCCTGTCGTTTCTTCAGATCGGGAGCGCCTCCCGGCTCTCCCTCCAGAGATTCCGTTCCGAAAAATCGGAACGGTATCCCTAGTTTCTTGTTTTGACGCGTTTTCTTAGCGCGAACCGGTGTCCACTTCGCTGGAAAACGCTCTCAATGATTGGGAGAATTTGCATACTTCCGAACCTCAAGTCTGGCAATGGCGCGATTGTGCACCTCGTCCGGACCGTCGGCGAGACGGAGCGTGCGGATGTGGGCGTAGTCCTTGGCGAGGCCCGCCTCGTCCGAGACCCCGGCGCCGCCGAAAGCCTGGATCGCCTCGTCGATGATCTTCAGCGCCATGTTGGGCGCTGCGACCTTGATCATGGCGATCTCGGCCTGCGCGGTCTTGTTGCCGACCTTGTCCATCATGTCGGCAGCCTTGAGGCAGAGCAGGCGCGTCATCTCGATATTGGTGCGGGCATCGCCGATGCGCTGCTCCCACACAGAGTGCTCGACGATCTTCTTGCCGAAGGCGCTGCGCGAGGACAGCCGCTTCACCATCTTCTCCAGCGCCTCCTCGGCCTTGCCGATGGTGCGCATGCAGTGATGGATACGGCCGGGGCCGAGTCGGCCCTGCGCGATCTCGAAGCCGCGGCCTTCGCCGAGCAGGATGTTCTCCTTCGGCACCCGGACGTTGTCGAGCAGCACCTGGGCGTGGCCGTGCGGGGCGTCGTCGAAGCCGAACACCGGCAGCATCTTCTCGACCTTGATGCCGGGGGTATCGAGCGGAACCAGGATCTGCGACTGCTGCTGATGCTTGGCCGCCTTGAAATCGGTCTTGCCCATCAGGATCGCGATCTTGCAGCGGGGATCGCCGACGCCGGACGACCACCATTTGCGGCCGTTGATGACGTAGTGGTCACCGTCGCGCTCGATGCGGGTCTCGATGTTGGTGGCGTCCGACGAGGCCACCGCAGGTTCCGTCATCAGGAAGGCGGAGCGGATCTCGCCGTCCATCAGCGGACGCAGCCATTTGCGCTTCTGCTCCTTCGAGCCGTAGCGGATGAACACTTCCATGTTGCCGGTGTCGGGCGCGGAACAGTTGAACACTTCCGAGGCCCAGCTGATGCGGCCCATCTCCTCCGACAGCAGCGCGTATTCGAGATTGGTCAATCCCGCGCCGCGGAATTCGTCGTCCTCATGCTCGCTCGGCGGCATGAACATGTTCCAGAGGCCTTCGGCCTTCGCCTTCTTCTTGAGGTCCTCGAGGATGGGGATCACCTTCCAGCGCTCGCCGGCGTGATCCTGCTGATCATAAATCGGCACCGCCGGGCGCACGTGCTTGGCCATGAAAGACCGCACGCGGTCGAGCCATTCCTTCTGCTTGGGGGACAGATCGAAATCCATGGGACGCTCCTCGTCTCTCTTTGCGAACCTGTTTGCTTCGCGAGCCTGTTTTGCGCCGGACCGTCCTCCCGCTGCGCGGCCCGCAAGCGCGCGGCTGGCGGGCGCTTCGGAACCGGCTTCGCGAGTTGCGAACGAGTCCCGATTGCGATTGACATCTCCGGCCTTCAAACGATAGTTTCATACAACTGTTTGAATTGCAACTCCCTCGCTCACGACGTCATTCCGGGGCGGCCCGCAGGGGCTGAACCCGGAATCTCGAAATGTGGGGCGAGATTCCGGGTTCTCGCTTCGCGAGCCCCGGAATGACGGGATGAAGGTCATGGCCAGCGATCATACGAGATCTGCCATTCTCGCCGCCGCCGAACGGCTCTATGCCGATCGCGGCTTTGGCGACGTGACGCTGCGCGACATCGTCGCGGAGGCGGGCGTCAACCTCGCCGCGGTGAACTATCATTTCGGCTCGAAGGACGAGCTGATCGCGGAATTGTTCGTCACCCGCTCGATCGCCACCAACCGCGAGCGCCTGCGCGAATTGAAGGCGGCAGAGGAAGAAGGCGGCGGCCGCGCGCCGATCGAGGTGATCTTGCATGCGCTGGTCGGACCGACGCTGCGCGGCTGCCTTGGCCCTGAGAACCAGCGCTCCACCGCGGCGCGCTTCATGATCCGCGCCTCGATCGAATCCGTGCCGCCGATCCGCCGCATCAAGAACCGCGAGATCGACCATTTGCGCAAATTCGCCGGCGCGATGCGCCGCGCCTTGCCCGACCGCAGCGACGTCGATATCTACTGGGGCCTCAACTTCGCGCTCGCGATGGCGCACCACACCATCCGCGAAAGCGAGCGGCTGACGAAACTGTCGGAAGGCAAATGCGACCTCGACGACGTCGAGGACGTGATCGCGCGCGTGGTCAGCGTGGCGACGATGGCGCTGACGGCGGGACGGAGCGAGGCAAAGGCGCCGTCGAGGGTGGCGGCGCGGTAGCCATCACGCCATCGCGATGCAGTCGATCTCGACGTCGAAGGGACCGAACCATTCCGGCGTGCAGACGAAGATCCGCGCCGGCGGATCGATCGGGAAATAGCGCGCATAGATGGCGTTGAACGCGGCGAAATGTTTCGTCGAGGTGCAGTAGACGTTGCACTTCATGACGTTGTCGAGCGAGGCGCCGGCCGTCTGGAGGCACAGCTTCATCTGCTCCATGACGATCTCGCTCTGCCGCTCGATCGGCATTTGCGCGATCTCGCCCGTCTCCGGGTCGAACGGCGGCAGGCCGGCAACGAAAATCATGTTGCCGGCGCGCGTCACCGGCGAGACCGGTGCGTTGCGGCCGGTCAAGAAAGGTCGAGATCGGTTCGACGCGGAGCGCTTCGCGTTTCATGGCAGCCACCTTCGGTTCGAGCGAAACTGACGCCTGACTACATTATCCTGCAGCCGGCATGCTTCGCTTCTAATCGAAGTGTGGTTGGGGCCGCGGGTTCAGGCCCGCTGCGGCATCTCCTCGGCCTCTTCCTTGGCGAGCAGCAGCAGCATCTCGATGCCCATCTCGCCTTCCTGCGGCGAGCGGATGAACTTGATCTCCTCGGCACTCTGCCGCAGTGCGGCAATGATGGCGACGGCCTGATTGGCGGTGGCCGCCTCGGTCGCCAGAATTGCCTTCTGGTCCTTGGCCTGGAACCCGATCGTGTAGGACATCCATTTCCCTCCCGACATTACTGGAGAGATCGAATCAGAGTCGGGCGCAAAGCGGAAGCCTGTGCGACTACGGACCGGGATTATCTGGGGATGGCGGGCAAGCCTCAGGCAAGCCCCAGCATCGCGCGCGCGTTCTCCGCGCTCGCAACGCTCGCCCCCAGGCTTTTCAAGATACCCGCGGCATGGGCGACCAGCTCGGCATTGGTCTTCGCCAGCACGCCCTTGGACATATAGAGATTGTCCTCCATGCCTACCCGGACATGGCCGCCGAGCAGATAGGCCTGCGCCACCATCGGGAATTCGGCGCGGCCGATGCCGAAGCCGGACCAGATCGCGCCCGGCGGCAGCAGGCTGCGGGCGTAGAACATGGTCTCGGGCGTCGCCGAGAAGCCGTATTTCACCCCGAGCACGAGCGAGAACAGGCCGGGTCCCTTCAGCGTGCCGTCGGCGAACAGGTCGCGCGCCAGATGGCAGTCGCCGCTATCGAACAGCTCGATCTCCGGCAGCACGCCGGCGGCCTTCATCCGCTCGGCCATGATGCGGACATTGCGCGGCGTGTTGATCACGACCTCGCCGCCGGAATTCATGGTGTTGAGGTCGAGCGTGCAGATGTCGGGCTTGAGCAGCTCGATATGCTCGACGCGCTTCTCAGGGACAAGCAGCGTGGTGCCGGGGCCGGCGACGCGGGGGTCTTCGACCGAGGGCACGAAGCGGCCGCCGGGGCCGGTCGTCAGGTTGATGACGAGCGAGGTGTTGCGGGCGCGGATGCGCGCCACCACGTCGCGGTAGAGATCGATCTCCATCGAGGGCCGCCCCGTCGCGGGATCGCGCACATGGATGTGGACGATGGCGGCACCGGCCTCGGCGGCTTCCAGCGCCGAGGTCGCGATCTGCTCGGGGGTGATGGGTAAATACGGCGACTGCTCGGGCTTTGTGAGGTTGCCCGTGATGGCGCAGGTGATGATGGTTTTGCCTGATGTCATGGAATTCCTCCGCTTCGCAACTCAATGAGTCTAACTGAACGCGTTGCCGCAGAGTAGCTGCGCCCCCTCTCCCCGCACGCGGGGAGAGGCGAAGACAAGCCTAGATGATCCCCTGCTGCTTCAGCGTCTCGATCTTGCCGGCGTCATAGCCGAGCTTGCCGCCGAGCACCTCCTGCGTGTGCTCCCCTAACAGCGGCGGCGCGCGATATTCGGTGATGGGGGTGCCCGACAGGGTCAGCGCGTTGCGGATCAGCGAGAGCTCGGGCTCGAACTTGTGCTCGGTCTTCACCCGCATGCCGCGCGACTGGACGTGCGGATCGGAAAACACCTGCTCGAAATTGTTGATCGGACCCGAGGGCACGCCGGCCTCCTCCAGCTTGTCCAGCCAGTAGGCCACCGGCTGCTTCAGGAACAGGCCGGCGAAGATCGCCATGATCTCCTTGCCGTGCACGACGCGGTCGTTGTTCTTGATGAAGCGCGGATCAGTCGCCAGCTCCGGCGCGCCGAGCACGGCGCAGGTGCGCTGGAACTGGCCGTCATTGCCGACCACCAGCATCAGCTCGCCGTCGGTGCAGCGGAACACGCCGGCCGGCATGCCGCCATTGCCCCAGGTGCCGCGGCGCGGCGGCGTCTTGCCGTTGACGAGGTAGATCTGCAGCCAGTGCGACAGCGACGCAATGACGGTGTCGAACAGGCAGACGTCGATATGCTGCCCCTCGCCGCCATTGACGTCGCGATGATAGAGCGCCGAGAGAATCCCGATCGAGGTGTTCATGCCGGTCATGTAGTCGACGATCGACGGGCCGACCTTCATCGGGCCCTCGCCGGGCTCGCCGTCGATATGACCGGTGACGCTCATCAGGCCGCCCATCGCCTGCAGGATGGCGTCATAGCCGGCGCGCGGCGCATACGGTCCAGTCTGACCGAAGCCGGTCACCGAACAATAGATGATGCCGGGGTTGATCGCCTTGATGGTCTCGTAGTCGAGGCCGTAGCGCTTGAGATCGCCGACCTTGTAATTCTCCATGAAGACGTCGACGTCCTTGGCGAGCTCGCGGATGATCGCCTGCCCCTCGGGCTTGGCGATGTTGACGGTGACCGACTTCTTGTTGCGGTTGGCGCAGAGATAGAAGGAATTGTTGTTGTTGGCCTTGCCTTCGGGATCGCTGAGGTAGGGCGGGCCGAACGCGCGCGCGTCGTCGCCGGTGCCCGGCCGCTCGATCTTGATCACCTCCGCGCCCAAATCGCCCAGCATCTGGGCCGACAAGGGCCCGGCAAGCACGCGCGTGAGGTCAAGGATCTTGATGCCTGAGAGCGGCAAGGCCGACATATCGATTTCCTCCGGGGAACTGGATCTTGGCGCGGCGGCTTTGAGCGGCCGCGCTCCCCAGCGGATACACTATTTTGGCGCCTTGAGCACTGCACTGGCGGCATACGGCTATCCGCGGCTCCGGCAGCAAGCGAATTCCTGTCCGCAACTTTCCACGCCGCGAATATTGCCTGATCGGCTCAGGTCACAGCTGCCGCCGCAACCCGCGGCCGCCGCCGGCCGAGCAGGACCAGGATCAGCACCGTCGCGCAGGAGAACACCAGCGTGAGCCCAAGCGCGCCGCGGCTGCCGAATTGGGTGAGCAGGCCGACCAGAAGCGGCGGCGAGATCGCGGACGCCAGATTGAGCGGCAGCGCGATCATCGACATCGCCTTGGCGAACTCGGCCTGGTCGTAGAACACGAGCGGGATGGTCGCCCGCGCCACCGCCATGGCGCCGCTGCCGGCGCCATAGAGCAGGATGAAGACCGCCACCGCCCAGGTCGCGCCCTCGCTCAGCATCAGCAGCAGCATCGCGACGGGCAGTGCCGTGCCCGCGACGAGCCCGGTCGTGATCCCGTCCCACCGCCCGCCGCCGAGGAGATCGAGCCCGCGGGCGCTGACCTGGATCACGCCCAGCATCGAGCCGAACGCGAGGGCCTGCGCGGGCGTGAGCCCCTCCGCCCGCAACAGCTCGATCATGATGGCGCTGATGCCGAAATTGACGAAGGCGTTGAGCGTGATCGCGGCGACGACGAGGCCGAACGTGCTCCTCGGAATCGCGGGCACATCGGCAGACCTGGCCAGCGTGCCGCCATCGTCCTTCGCAAGTCTCCGGCGCGGCGCCACGAATGCATAGAGCGGAAGCGACACGAGGATCAGCATGGCCGCGTAAACCAGACACGTCCCCCGCCAGCCGAGGTGCCCGCTGAGGAACGAGGTCGTCGGCCAGAAGATGCTGCTGGACAGGCCCGTCACCAGCATCAAGGCCCCGATCGCGTTCTTGGCCTGCCGCCCCGCGACCTCGTTCAGCATGATATAGGCGCCGGTCGACAGCGTGGCGCTGCCGGCGATACCGAGGACGATCCAGGCGGCGAAATAGAGCATCGGCTCGCGCGCGAGGGACAGCAGCACGAAGCCCGGCGCGGTGACGACCGTGCCGACCATCATGACCGTCCGCGCGCCATGCCGCGCAAACGATCTGGCAAGCCACGGCGCGCACAGCCCCATCGAGACGTAGAGAACGGATGTCCCGGCGAACACCGCCGGCAGGCTCATGCCGAGATCGGCGGCGAGATCGCGCCCGACGATGGCAGGAAGCCCGATCGTGCCCCATCCGACCAGCTGCGTGATGGCGAGAACCAGCAGGACGCCGGTCAGCCTGCTGTCAGATTTCAAGAAGCGCATTCCAAACGTTCACCTGCCCGCCGGGCGCAGATCGCGCCGACACAGCCGGTCTTAGCTGGAGACTCAGTTCACGGGCATGCCGGTTCCGAATGGCACCGCGGCGCCAGCCGCAGAGCGGCGCACGACCTCATTCCGGCGGATTGAACGTCCGCACGAAATACACGGGCTCGCTGCCCTTCTTCAGGCGGTAGAGTTGCGCCGGACGGTTGGGACCGCGCCGCATCTTCGCGACCGGCTCGATCATGTCGGCCGACAGGATCCGGGTCCGGAACGCGCTTTTCTCGAGCGGGCGGTCGAGCACGATCTCATAGACCCGCTGCAGATCCGGCAGCGTGAATTCCGCCGGCATCAGATAGGCCGGCAGCGAGGTGTACTCCACCTTGTTGCGCAGGCGCTGGATCGCGGTCGCCAGGATGTCGCCGTGATCAAAGGCGAGCTTGTCCTTGAGCCTTCCGCCTCGAATCGGAAACCACCGCGCATCGTTCGCCAGCACGCTTGCGTCCGCCGGGATCAGCGCGAAATAGGCGTGTGTCGCCGACCAGCCGCGCGGATCGCGCGTCGCGCTTCCCCAGCTTCCGAGTTGCTCCAGATAAGGGCTGGTGACCCCGGTCTTCTCCCTCAGCTTGCGGGCGGCGCAAGCCGCGAGGTCGCGGTCCTTCGTGACGTCCACGAAGCCGCCCGGCAGCGCCAAGCTGAGCGGAAACGGCTCGCCCTCGCCGGCCGGGCGCTGCATCAGCAGCACCTGAAGGCTGTCGTCGAGGATCGTAAAGATCACGACATCGACCGTGGTCAGGGGTCGTGGGAAGTCCAATTGCCCCGATTTACCAGACCCTTCAGCCCGACCTTCGCCCGCCATCGGCAGCCTCCCCCTGTTCGGACTTGACAGTAGCATAGTTAGTTGTACAGTCCAACTTACTTAGTTGCTCAGGCACACTTATAACGACCATCGGAGACGGACATGTTCGGCGTCAGGTTCATCAAGGCCCAGCCCACCACCTATCTGATGAAGTATCGCGCCGGCGCGATCGTCGCCGAGGGTGCTGGTCTTTCCGCGCTGTATTACGCGCCGGTGACCATGCTGGTCGCGGTGCCGATCGGCAGCCGCGACGCCTCGTTCATCTTCGAGCAGACCGCGCGCGACTTTCAGACGCTGACCGTGCAGGGTCAGGTGACTTATCGCGTCAGCGACCCGAAGAAGGCGGCATCAATGCTCGACTTCACCCTGAAGGCTGACGGCAAGACCTATGCGAGCGACGATCCGGAAAAGCTGCCGGAACGCATCCTCGGCACGGTCGAGGTCCTCGCCCAGCAAGCGGTGAAGGAACTGACGCTGAGGGACGCGTTGCAGGCGTCCGACCGCATCGCCGACATCATCGCGGGTGGCTTGAGGGCGCGCGCGGACATCGCCGCTCTCGGCCTCGAAATCCTCGGCGTGTCGATCCGCGGCATCAAGCCGACGCCGGACACCGCAAAGGCGCTGGAGGCGCAAGCGCGCGAAGCGATCCTGAAGAACGCGGACGAAGCCATCTTCGCCCGGCGCAACTTCGCCGTCGAGCAGGAGCGTGCCATTCGCGAGAGCGAACTCGACACCGAGATCGCGGTCGAGCAGAAGAAGCGGTCAATTCGCGAGACCCAGATGGATGCCGAGGCGAGCGTTGCCGCAAAGCGCAATGAGCTGCGCGAGGCCGGCATGGCCGCGGACATCGTGCTGGAAGGCAAGCGCAAGGATTTCGTCGGCCTCAATGCCGAGAATACCAGGACCCTGGCCGACGCCGAGGCCTACCGCGTCGGCGCGCTGATGAAGATCTTCGAGGGCGTCGACACCCGCGTGATCCAGGCGCTTGCCGCCGCCGGCATGCAGCCGGGTCAGCTGATCGCGCAAGCCTTCTCCGGCATTGCCGAGAAGGCCGAGAAGATCGGCCAGCTCAACGTCTCGCCGGACCTGCTCAGCCAGTTGATGGAGAAGCCGAAGCCGACGGAGGCCGCCAATGCCCGCCGCCAATGACCGCAAGGTGGTGCTGGTGACGCGCAAGACCAGGTTAGAGGACCTGATCGCGCGCCACCTGACGGCGGCGCAGGCCCGCTTCTACGTCGAACATCTCGGCGCCGACTTCTCCGACTATGAGCGCGAGCACGAGGTCTATCGTGCGCAGCGTCACACGACGCTGCAAGTGCTGGAGCAATGGGGGCGCTATCAGGTCATCGACCGCGGCTTCCTGCCGAACTTCCTCTTCGGGCCTGATGACATCGTGGTCGCGCTCGGCCAGGACGGCGTCGTCGCCAACACGATGAAATATCTGAACGACCATCCGCTGATCGGGCTCAATCCGGATCCCGCGCGCCACGACGGCATCCTCCTGCCCTTTGCGCCGCACGACCTCGCCAAGCTCTTGCCGGAGGTCGCCACTGAGAAGCGCAGCAGCCAGGCCGTGACGATGGCGGAAGCACGGCTCAACGACGGCCAGGTGCTCCACGCCGTCAACGACCTCTTCGTCGGCGCACGCACGCATGTCTCCGCGATCTACGAGCTTGCGGCCGGCGGGGCGACGGAACGACAATCTTCCAGCGGCCTGATCGTCTCGACCGGGCTTGGTTCGACCGCCTGGTTCAAGAGCATCGTGACCGGCTCGCTGGCCATTGCCGGCAGCTTTGGCCAGCCTCCCCCGCTGACCGGTTACGAGGCCCTGCCCTGGGACGCGGCCGAGCTGCGCTTTGCCGTGCGCGAGCCCTTTCCCAGCCGCCATTCGCAGACCCATCTCGTCTGCGGCCGGCTCGCGTCGGCGGACCAATTGCGCATTCGCTCGCTGATGGCGGAAAACGGCGTCATCTTCAGCGACGGCGTCGAAGCCGACCGCCTCGACTTCAACGCGGGTGCCGAGGTCACGATCGGGATTGCCGCGCGGCGCGGGCGGCTGATCGTCTGATCATGTTAGGCCGCCGAGCCGCGTCACGCGGTGTGGCCGGGATCGACGTGCTTCGGCGTCTTCTTATCGCGCTGCGGCGTCATCTTGGCCGGATCAGGCGCACCGGGCACGCCGCGGGGACCCAGCTGTTCGCGCTGGATGTCGTCCTCGGAACGGGTTGGCTCGACGCCGTTCGGCTCACGCGGCTTGGTCATCGCGTCTTCCTTCTCAAGCGTTGTCCTGGACGCCGAGCGCGTTGTCTCCGGCTTCGCGGCCGGGCACGCTGACCTGGACTTCATGTCCCTCACGAAGCGCGAGGGATGCGGCGGCGACCGCCGATTCGAATGCAGCCTCCTTGGTGGCGTAGGTGTTCTTGACGTCACCGTCGTGCAACACGCCCCATTCGTTCCGCACCGGCACGATGGCATATTGAGCAAGGCCCATTGTCCAACTCCTGGCTTCAGTTTCAGAATTTGGCTTTCACCGTCTGTCCGATAACGCGCCGGCGGGACTATCGTTGCGTCAGCTGCGGATGCGCGGCGGTGACGCGCCACACCGTGTTGCCGCTGTCGTCGGCGACCAGCAACGCCCCGGTCTTGTCGATGGCGACGCCCACCGGCCGGCCGCGCGCCTGGTTGTCGCTGTTGAGGAAGCCCGTCACGACGTCCTGCGCCGGTCCGCTCGGCTTGCCGTCGGTGAACGGCACGAACACGACCTTGTAGCCGTTGAGCACCTGCCTGTTCCAGCTGCCATGCTCGCCGACGAAGGCGCCACCGCGATAGGCGGCCGGCAGGCTGGAGCCGGTGTTGAAGGCGAGCCCGAGCGGGGCGACATGCGAGCTCAGGGCATAGTCCGGCACGATCGCCTTGGCGACGAGATCCGGCCGCTGCGGCTTGACGCGGGGATCGACATGCTGGCCGTAATAACTGTACGGCCAGCCGTAGAAGCCGCCGTCCTTCACCGAGGTCATGTAGTCAGGGACGAGATCGGGACCGAGCTCGTCGCGCTCGTTCACCACCGTCCACAGCGCGCCGGTCTGCGGCTCGAAGCTGAGCCCGTTGGGATTGCGCAGGCCGCTTGCGAACACGCGCCAGCGCCCGCTGGCACGGTCGACCTCGAGGATCGCCGCGCGATTGTGCTCGGCCTCCATGCCGTTCTCGGTGATGTTGCTGTTGGAGCCGACGCCGGCATAGAGTTTCGAGCCGTCGGGGCTGGCGACGAGACTTTTGGTCCAGTGATGGTTGATCGGCCCACCCGGCAGCGGCGTCAGCACCGTGCCCGGCGCGGTGATCCTGGTGTCGCCTTCGGTGTAGGGATATCTGACGATCGCATCGGCATTGGCGACGTAGAGATCGTTGCCCACCAGCGCGATGCCGAAGGGCGAGTTGAGATGGTCGAGGAAGCCGCTTTGCGTATCCGGCACGCCGTCGCCATTGCTGTCACGCAGCAGCGTGATGCGATTACCCGGCCCGGTGTCGTTGCCGCCCGAGGTCGCCCAGGACTCGATATAGCCCATGACGATCTCCTTGGGCCGCTTGATCGCGCCCCCCTTCGGCGCCTTGGATTCCGCCACCAGCACGTCACCATTGGGCAGCACGTAGAGGAAACGCGGATGCTGCAGACCGGTCGCGAAAGCCTTGACCTGCAGGCCCTCCGCCACAGCCGGCGTCTCGCCCTTCTTCCAGCCGACGATGCGCGCGATGTGGACGGGCGGCAGCAGATATTGCTGGATGTCGGGAAGCTCAGGGTTGGCGCCGATCTGCGCCTTGGGGTTGCCGCTGCCGTCATCGCAAGCAGCCAGCAACGGCAGCGACGCGCACACCAGAGCGCGGGCGAGCTTCGATATCATCGCGCAACTCCCACGCCGTGGCGATAGACCATGGCCCAGCCGAGCCAGCCGGTGACGGGCAGGATCAACACGGTGATCACGGACAGAACGAGCCCCGTCGGCCACACCGAGGTCCAGGCATCGCGGGTGTGGATCAGCGCGTTGACGATGGCCAGGATCAGCGCCACGGCATTGCCGATCAGATGCGGCCAGGCCGGCGTCTGCGCCCGCACCAGGCGGTTGCCGAGGAAATCAATCAGGCCCATGATCGCCGCGAGCACGCCGAAGACGACACCCACGAGCAGAAGCCAGGCGGAAAAATTCGCCCACATGATCTCGGCGCTGGCGACATAGGCGATGTCGGTCAACAGCGCCCCGACGAAGCACGCGATCGGGATCGGCACCAGCATCGGATGAATGGGATGACCCGCGATCTGCGCGGTGGTGCGCACGCGCATGTCGTCTTGCACGGTTTGGCCTCGTGTGACTTTCCTCCAGCCCGACCGGCCAACTCGTGCGGGATGTGATGGTTCCTAGGGGATCCGCGCCGCCTCGTTCCGACGCGCGCGGATGGCACTCATCGCCGTAGCGATATCAGCGATCTCACGGGCCACGATGGCCTTAGATGCGCGCCAGACCCAGCTTTTCGCGGACCTCGTCATCCTCGATCACCTGATCGAGGCGCACATTCTTGTCGGCCTCCTTGCCGGCTTCAAAATCTTCCGCGATCGTCTCGAGGGTTCGAAATGCGTCGCCAGCGCTCGCGGCCGTTTCGAGGTGAGCAATCGACTGACCGTTCACCGTGAGGTCGGCCTCGCCCCAGGGCGTAGTGTCGATCTCCAGGCGATCGCCGCCGGCCTTGGCGATGAAGTGCTGGACGGTGGATTTGGAGGTCGGCAGGGAGAGGTCCGGCGTCCAATCGATCGGCTTGTTGGTCATGTCATGGTTGTCCCGAAGTTGCGACCAACGAATAGACCATCCGGAGCGCGCGACATTGACCTGGATCAGGCCCGGTGCGGCCGGGCCGTCAGCGCAGGATTTATCCCACCTTCCTCTTCTGTCGCGTGGTTGCGAGCAATACGAGGAGGAACGAGGCCGCAGTCATCAGCGTCGATATCGCTCCAATCGTCGGGTCGATCTCGTCTCGAAGCGCGGTGAACATGCGCTTGGTCAGCGGCTGGTACTGGCCGCCGGAGATGAACAGCGCGACGATGGTCTCGTCCATTGCCGAGATGAAGGCAAAAATGCCGCCGGCGACCACGCTCGACTTGATCTGCGGCAGGGTCACCGCGAAGAAGCTGCGCAGCCGGTTCATGCCGAGGCTTCGCGCAACCATCTCCTGCGCCGGATCGAAGCTCTGCAGGCCCGCCAGCACCGATATGACGACATAAGGCAAGCCCAGCATGACATTGGCGAGCACGAGGCCGGGCATGGTCGCGACCAGGCCGACCTTGGCGTAGACGAAGAAGATGCCGACTGCGGTGATGATAATCGGCACCACCAGCGGCAGCAGCAGCGCCATATGAACGACGCGCATGATGCGCAGCTTGGACTGGCTGATGGCATAGGCGGCAGCCACCCCACACGGCGTTGCGATCACGACGGTGAAGAGCGCAACCGTCAGCGTCACGCGCGTTGCCTGCATCCAGGCCGGGTTTGTGAAATATTGCTGATACCAGCGCGTCGAGAACGACGGCGGCGGGAAGGTCAGGAAGCGCGCGCTGGAGAACGAGATCGGCGCGATGATGAGAACGGGCAGGATCAGATAGACCAGCACCAGCGCGCTGATCGCGTAGAGGGCAATCCGTGCGGGCGAGATGCGCATCATTTCTGCCCCAGCACGCGGTCGAGCGAGATGAAGCGGCTGACGACGAAGAAGATCGCGAGCACACTCATGAGCAGCACGACGGCGACGGCGCTGGCCGCACCGAACTGGTTGTAGAGCTCGACGTTGCGACTCACGAGCATCGATACCATCACGGTGCGGCCGCCGCCTAGCAGTTCCGGCGTGATATAGAAGCCGAGGCAGAGCACGAACACCATGGTGCAGCCGGCGAGCACGCCAGGCAGCGACAGCGGCAGGAACACGCGATAGAATGTCAGCGACGGGCTCGCGCCGAGACTGGCGCCGGCTTGCATGAGATCGCCGGGGATCTTCTGCATCGTGGCATAGAGCGGCAGCACCATGAACGGCAGCAGGATGTGCACGGTCGCCACCACCGTACCAAAACTGTTGTGGACCAGCGCGAGTGGCTCGGAGATCACATCGAAATAGCGCAGGAATTGGTTGATCACACCGGTACGCTGGAGCAGCGCCAGCCAGGCATAGGCGCGGACCAGCACGCTGGTCCAGAACGGCAGCACGACCAGCGACAGGATCAGGATGCTCCAGGCCTTCGGCACCGAATTGGCGAGATAGGCCAAGGGATAGCCGAGCAGCAGAGCGATCAATGTGACCGCGAGGCTGATCTCGAAGGTCAGCGCGAAACTTCGCCAGTAGATGTCTTCGGTGAAGACTCGCCGGTAGTTCTCCAGCGTGAAGCCGTCATGGTAGATCGACTGCCAGGCCAGCCAGCCGACCGGCAGCACGATCAAGAGCAAAATCACGAGCAGCGCCGGCGACACCAGCGCCAGCATCAGCCCGTGCTCACGGCGCTGATGCTTTTGCGAAGGATCGGACACTGTCATCGTCAACGCTGCCTCGTCTCACTTCTGCATGAACGATGCCCAGCGCTTCTCGGCGGCTTCGCCGGCCGGCGAAGACCACCAGGCGTAGGACATCAGCGCCTGCTTGGCCGCGTTCGCCGGCTCGCTCGGCAATTGCGCGGCACGTTCGGACTTGATCACGTTAGTTTCAAACGCCTTCGGATTGCCGGGGCCGTAGTCGATGTGGAGCGGCAGATTGGCCTGGTGCACGGGATCGACGGCCTCGTTGAGGAATTTCAACGCGGTGTCGAGATTCGGCGCGCCCTTGAGAATGCAGAGCGAGGTGCTCTGAAGGACGCCCTGATTGTAGGTGAAGGCAACCTTGGCGCCTTCCTTGGCGACCGCGCTGACTCGGCCGTTCCAGGCCATCTCCATGTCGACCTCGCCGTCGTTGAGCAGTTGCGCCGACTGCGCACCCGAAGTCCACCACACCGTGATGTGCGGCTTGATCTCCTCGAGCTTCTTGAAGGCGCGATCGACGTCGAGCGGATAGAGCTTGTCCGGGGCGACACCGTCAGCCATCAATGCGGCCTCAAGCGTGGCGAACGGGTGGTTGCGCAGGGCGCGGCGGCCGGGGAATTTCTTCACGTCCCAGAAATCTGCCCAGCTGTTCGGCGCGTCCTTCGGGAACGTCTTCTGGCTGTAGGACAGCACGCTGGAATAGAACTCGTAGGAGATCGAATAGGGACTGCGATAGGCTTCCGGCATCGCCGCGCCGTTGGGAATCTTCGAGAAGTCGAGCTTCTCGATCAGCCCCTGCTCGCCGCCACGCAGGCAGTTTCCGGTGGGCGTGTCGACGACATCCCAGATCGGCCTGCCGCTGCCGACCTGGGTTTTGATCGCGGGCCAGGCGTCGGGAATCGAGTCCTGGTTGATGGTGATGCCGAGCTTCTTGGCGGTGGGATCCAGGATCGCCACCGTCTGCGCCTGCTGGTAGGCGCCGCCTTGCGAGACGAAGGTGATTTGGTCGGCGGCATCGGCCGCACCGGCAAATCCGACTGCGCCGAGCAGCGCGCAGCCCAGTCCAAACTTCTGCTTCATCGTCATCCTCGCCTCCTCCAAAAGAATCTCACTGACCGATCGCATCGAGAAACTGATACCAGCCGGCGACCATGCGCACGGCGGGCTCGCGCAGCGGATAGAACGGAATGGGCCTCATGCCCCTGACATCGAGCAGCCCGACATCGGGGCTCTCGCCGCGCACGAGGGCTGCGAGATAGCGGCCCATCAGGCTCGACATCGCAACGCCCGCGCCATTGTAGCCCAGCGAGACCAGCGTGCGGTCGTCGATCCGGCCGATATGGGGCACCGAGTCCAGCGTCATCGCGACGAGGCCAGACCATTTGTATGCGAGCGGGACCTCGGCCAAATCCGGAAAGATTCCGACCATCGCCTTGCGCAGCGCGTCGAAGGCGGCTTGCGAGTCCTGCTTGCCGAAGGCGCCGCGGCCGCCGAAGATCACGCGGTTATCGACCATGCGGAACCAGCGCATCATGCGCTTGGTCTCGGTGTAGGTCCGCCCCGTCGGCATCAGCTTTCCAGCGAGATTGCGCGGCAGCTGTTCGGTCGCAACCATGGCGCTGCGGAACGGGATCAACGTGCGCTGCATATGTGCGGTGGCGCCAGTCAGATCGGAATAGCTGTTGGTGGCGATGATCGCCTGTTTGGCACGCACGGCGCCTTGCGGCGTCTCGGCGACAATACCGTTCTTCTCGCGCCGCAGCTTGACGACCGGGGATTCCTGGAAGATCGGAACACCACGGCGCGCCACGCCGTCGGCGAGGCCCCGCAGATAATTCAGCGGATGGATGCCGCCAGAGCCGGGATTGAGCACGCCGCCGACAAAGATGTCGGAGCCGGTCTCTTCGCGCACTTCGCGCTTGTTGAGGATGCGGACCTCGGCAGAACCCATCTCACGCGTCATCCAGTTGGCCTCGTCGATCGCGGCCTTCAGCGTCGTCTGGTTATGCGCGGCCTTGACCTGTCCGGTGCGCGTCAGGTTCGCACTGGTGATGCCGAATTCGGACACCAGCTCCTCGACCATGTCGGTCGATTCATGCGCGATCTCGTACATGCGCTTCGCCATGGCGCGGCCATGCGCGGCATCGATCTCGCGGAACGACAGACGAAACTTTGCGGTGATCACGCCTCCGTTGCGTCCGCTGGCGCCCCAACCGGGGCGGTTGGCTTCGAGCACGATTGGCGATGCGCTGTCCTTGGCGATGTGGTGCGCGGCGGACAGGCCGGTGTAGCCCGCGCCGATGATCACCACATCCGCCTGGTGTTCGTCCGACAGCACGGGAAAGTCGCGTGCCGGCTCCGCGGTGGCTTCCCACAGCGAGTTGACCGATGGCAATGCGCTCCAGTCGCGTGTCATGCCGGCGCTCACGGATTTACGCCGCCGGCCCGATGGCGGCGTCGGCCAGTGCCTTCAAGGTCGGGAAATGGAAGTCCGGCTTGGTCAGCGTCTCCACCGCCGGCGTGCCGCCGAAACCAGCGACGCCCTGGCGGCGCTCGATCCAGCACACCTTGTAGCCGAGTTTCCGCGCGATCCCGATGTCGTGGTACTGGCTCTGGGCGACGTGCAGAATGTCGGACTGCTTGTAGCCGAACGCCGACTGACGCCCCCTGTTGTAGGCGAAGAATTCCGGATTGGGCTTTGCCACGCCGGTGTCGTCGGCACAGACGGTGTCGTCGAAGGGATCGCCGAGCGCGTGCGCGTAGGCGGACAGCGCGACACGGTCGGCATTGGTCATTGCGACCAGGCGGAATTTCGTGCGCAGGCGCTTAAGCGCCTCGGCCGAATCCGCGAACGGGCCCCAGCGTAGCACCGAGAGCTGAAAGGTGTCGCACGACGCGTCGTCGGACGGCAGTCCGACCTCCTTGGCCAGATGGCGGTAGACGTGGAACATCGCCTCGCTGGAGCGCTCGTAGTGCTTGTCGCGGCCGCGCTTGTAGGGCTCGAATATCTGCTCGTCGCTGAGCTCGGCCGGCGTCTTGCCCGAGATCTTGCGCACCGCTGCGAGCACGCCGGCCTCGAAATCGATCAAGGTGCCGACGACGTCGAAGGTGAGGACCTTGAAATTGCTGAACGCGGCTTGGGTCGACATATCGGTTTCTTCTTTCGGTTGGACAAGGCTTGAGTTCAGTCCTTCACCTTCGGCACGACGATGGTGTCCTGGGGATGAAGGGTGACGGTGAGGCTGCCGCCGAGCGGCGGGATGCGGCTGTAGGCCTGATGATAGCTCGGCTGGCGCAAGCTGAGCGCGATGCCGTCAGCGAGCGCCAGGAAGATGCGCAGGCTCTCGCCCTGATAGACGATATCGGTGACCGTGCCGGTGAGCCGGTTGCAGGCGGCATCCTGTGCGCCATCGTCGATCAGCAGCTTTTCGCTGTGCACGGCCAGCATCAGCGCATCGCCGTCGGGGATGGCGCGGGCGCTACGCAGCAGCGCGTTGCCGAGCGCGACGCTGGTGGCATCGACACGGCGCACCGACAGCATCGTGGCTTCACCGATGAAGCTCGCGACGAAGGAATCGGCGGGATGGTCGTGCAGCCGCGCGGGCTCGTCGATCTGGATCAGCCTGCCGTCCTTCATCACCGCGACACGGTCGCTCATGGTCAGCGCCTCGCGCTGGTCGTGGGTGACGTAGATGATGGTGGCGCCGATTCGCCGGTGCAGCGCGCGCAGTTCGATCTGCATGGATTCGCGCAGCTGCTTGTCGAGCGCGGAGAGCGGCTCGTCCATCAGGATCAGCCGCGGCTCGAAGATCATGGCGCGGGCGAGCGCGACGCGCTGGCGTTGGCCGCCGGAGAGCTGCGCGATGCCGCGCTCCTCGTAGCCGGCGAGGCCGACCATCGCGAGCGCCGCGCGCACCTTGTCGGGCCAGCTTGCCTTCGGCAAGCGACGTGCACGCAAGGGAAAGGCGACATTCTCGCCGACGCTCATATGCGGAAACAGTGCATAGTTCTGGAAGACGACGCCGATGTCGCGCTTGTGCGGCGGCATGTAAGTGACGTCGCGACCGCCGAACAGGATCGTGCCAGTCGTAGGCAGGATGAAGCCGCCCAAGATGCCAAGCAGCGTGGTTTTGCCGGAACCGGAGGGACCGAGCAGCGAGACGAACTCGCCGGCGCCGACATTGAGGGAGACGTCGTCGAGAGCGCGAACGGCGCCGTACGCCTTGCTCGCGGACCGGATCTCGACGCTTTCCGCTCGTCTGTCCAACGATCGCCCTCGCCTCGTTCCCTGTCATGACGTGCCTCACTGCGCGCCATAAGCCTGCTTTATAGACAGCATCCCGGAGCAATCGCGGGTACAGCGTGCGCCGCACCAAAACTGTCTCCCGAACACCCTGTCTTTAGGCTGTGACACGAATGACACCAGACTTGGCAAAACTCGGCAATTGCCAAATTCTCACTGCGCCCATAACATGACGTTATGCCCGAGCTGCGCAGGATGCTGCCCTCAAGTAACGCCCTGTTCGTCTTTGACGCAGCAGCGCGCAATGGCAGCTTCACGGCGGCTGCCGCCGAACTCAACGTCACGCAGCCGGCGGTAAGCCGGATGCTCGGACAATTCGAGGAGCATCTCGGCGTTCGCCTGTTCGACCGCAAGGCGGGCCGCGCGGTGCTCACCGAGGAAGGCGAGCAGCTCTATCGCCGCGTGCTCGAAGGCTTTCGCAGCATCGAGAGCGGCCTCGTCGAGATCGAGCGGCGCCGCAAGGGCACCGAGACCGTGACGCTGTCGGTCTCCTCTGCCTTTACCACGCACTGGCTGATGCCGCGCATCGACAAACTCCAGAAGCAGTTTCCCCAGGTCGATCTGCGCTTCCAGCTGATCTCCGGCGCATTACGCGGGCCGGTGGAGAACGTCGATCTCGGCATGCGCTTCCGCGATCGCGACGAGCCGTCGTCCGGCGGCACGCTGGTGATGAAGGAAGCGATGCTGCCGATGTGCAGCCCGACCTATCTCGGCGCGACCGATCCCACCGAGGGCAACACCATCATCCGCCTCGCCGAGACGCCGGGCGACTGGGCCGCGGATTACGCATCACTGCTCACCGGTCGTCGCGGTGCGGCCAAGGGGCTCAGCTTCACCGATTATGCCGTCGTGATGCAGGCCGCCCTGCTCGGCCAAGGCATCGCGCTCGGCTGGCTGACGGTCGCCTCGCATTGGCTCCTGACAGGCGCGCTGGTGCCGGCCTCCGATACACTCACCACCACGCGCCGTCTCTGCGAGTTCCTGCCGCCACGCAACCGGCCCATGCGGCCCATTGCCGCCGAGATCCGGGATTGGATCATCGCGCAAATGCGGATCGAGCTGGCTGCAATCGATCGGCAATATCCACGACTTGGCTTGATGCCTGCGTGCTACTGAGCTTTCAGGTGGATTTGCCTTCCTGACCGTCGGCTCGCCCGAGCGAATGAGCCGGCTGGCTCAGGTCGCTGTCCAAAGGTACGAACAAGCAGGCAACCGTCAGTTCCTATCGCAAAGCTCCGGCCATCTGGCGATCGACGTCAGCAAGCAGGCTTCAACTTTTCTGCGATCCACAATGAGCCCTCATTTCAAGCGGAGGGCCTGGGCGTTGGAGCGGGTGAAGGGAATCGAACCCTCGTATTCAGCTTGGAAGGCTGCTGCTCTACCATTGAGCTACACCCGCGTTACGGGCTCCCTAACACGGCCGGGCGGCGGTCTCAACTGTTCAGGAGGTCGCTTTCCGGCCGTCCTGAGCCTTGCGAATCGCGCCCGGTTCCTTCCGACCCGCCGCCTCTTAACAGCGGCGGCAATGCCGCCTATATTGAAATCTTCCGAAACCAACGAAAGGAGGTGATCCAGTGTCTCTTACCAAGCGCTGTCACCTCGCTGGGATCGCCCGCTAAGCTTTGAACAAGGCTTGGCATCGGGGCGCTCTCAGCCCTGGACCAGCGAGCAAGAAATCGGGCGCGACGGGGCTTCCCCGCCGCGCCTTTTTCGTCCGCCGGCGCTGCTCAGGCCGGCGGCTCGCCCGCAAGCACCTCGCGAATCTTCTGCGACAGCTCCGACTTCCGGTAGGGCTTCCTGAGCAGCGCCACGCCGGGATCGAGATGTCCTCCGTGGACGATGGCATCGTCGGTGTAGCCGGAGGTATAGAGCACCCTTGCTCCCGGCCGCCGGAGCCGGACCGCGTCGGCCAATTCCCGCCCGTTCATGCCGCCGGGCATGATGATGTCCGTGAACAGCAGATCGAATTTGGCGCCCTGGTCGACCAGCGCCAGTGCGGAGGCGCCGTCGCCGGCCACCAGCGTGCGATAGCCGAGGCTGCCGAGCCGGGCGATGACATAGCCCTGCACCAGCGGATCGTCCTCGACCACGAGGATCGTTTCGTGCCCGCGTGCCGTGTCGAGCGCCTGGACCGGCGCGGTCCTTGCCGGCGCCTCGCCCTTCGACCGCGGCAGGAACAGCCGCATCACCGTGCCGCGCCCCTCCTCGCTCTCGACCGCGACGGTGCCGCCGGTCTGCTTGGCAAAGCCGTAGACCATGCTGAGCCCGAGGCCGGTGCCGCGGCCGACGCCCTTGGTGGTGAAGAACGGCTCGAACACGTGCTCGCGGATGTCGGCGGGGATGCCGTGGCCGGTGTCGGCGACCGCGACCATCACGAAGGCGCCGCGCATGGCATCGCCGTCGCCCGCAGCGTCGGTGTCGTCGAGCTCGCGGTTCGCGGTCTCGATCGTGAGCTTGCCCCCGCCCGGCATCGCGTCGCGCGCGTTGACGGCGAGGTTGACGATCGCGGAGGAGAGCTGCGATGGATCGGCCATCGCGGACCACGCATCGTCGGCGAGCCGGGTCACGATCTCGATATGGGCGCCGAGGATCGGCCTCAGCAGTTTAGCGGTCTCGATCACGAGGGCGTTGACGTCGATCTCGCGCGGCTCCAGCGGCTGGCGGCGCGCGAAGGTCAGGAGCTGCGAGGTGATCTCCGCGCCGCGCGCGGCCGCATCGTCGATCAGCTGCGCGATCGCGGCGAATTCGGGCTTGTCCGCAAGCCCCTCCTGGATGATCTCGATGGTGCCGGTGATGACCGTGAGCACATTGTTGAAGTCGTGCGCGACGCCGCCGGTGAGCTGGCCGATCGCATCCATTTTCTGGGATTGGCGCAGCCGCTCCTCGGTCTCGTGCTGCTCGGTGAGATCGGTCGCGGAGCCGCGATAACCCATGAAGCTTCCGTCGGCGGCGAAGACCGGCTGGCCGTTGACGCTGAAATGATGCATCCGCCCCGTGGTGTCGCGGCCGCGATATTCGAACTTCCGGAACGGCTCATGGCGGTCCAGCATCGCCATGTGCGCGCGCCATTTCTCGGGCTCGGCGTCGCAGCCGGACGCGGCATCGGTGCGGCGCTTGCCGATCAGCGCCTTGTTGTCCATGCTGAAGGCACCGGCCCGGTCGGAAATGTAGGTGAACCGATGGTCCGGTCCGGTCTCCCAGAACCAGTCGGACGCGGTCTCGGCATAGTCGCGGAAACGCTCTTCACTCGCACGCGCGTCCTCTTCGGCGCGCCGGCGGACCTTGAGGTCGCGCTCGAGATTTGCATTGGCCTCGCGCAGCTCGCCATAGGCCCGCTGGAGGTTCGCGCACATCGCGTTGAAGGCGTCGATGACCTTGTCCAGCTCGTCGGCATCGTAGGGCGGCCGGCGCTCCAGGCGCAAAGGCGGCGGCGGCCGCGCCAGGCTGTATTTGCTGACGAAGTCTGCGATGGCGACCAGATGCCGCGTCACCAGCAGATGGAACATGTAGATGATGAACAGCGAGACGAGGAACGTCTTGGCCGCCTGGCTTGCCAGGATCACCAGCGCGCGGTTCAGCAGATGCTGGTAGACGTCGGTCAGCGTCGCCTCGACATGGAGCACGCCGATCTCGCGTGCGGTCCCCTGCACATTGGTGTTCAGCGGATAGTCGCGCGTCACGACCGAGCGAGTGCTCGGCTCGCCGATGGCGAGGCGGATCGGATTGGGACGATCGGCAATCTCGCGCACCTCGGCGGCGCGGATGTCGGGCAGCCGGAGGATGCCGTCGAGCTGGAGCTTGAGCTGGTTCTGGTCGAGATTCCAAAGGCTCTCGCCCAGGCTGCCGGTGGTGCTGCGGCCGATCTCGTCGAGCCTGGTCTCGATGAGGCCGACCTCGCGATCATAATCGAGATAGAGCTGGAGCGCCGTCAACGTCAGCGTCACGACCGAAGAGAACAGCAGCACGGCGGCGAGCAGGCGCGGCCCGACGCCGCTGCGCGACCAGTTGAAGAGCCGGGACAGCAGCGCGGCGAACATCGAAGGCGCGAGCGCGGTGCCGATCAAATCCTGCTTCGCAGCCGCCGGTGCAACGGCGCGGCCGCGATTGGAGTCCTCGTTACCAGCCTTGGCCATGCACCACATCCCCGGAAACGGCGGCACGCTGCGGCCGAGCGGTCGCAGCCTCGAGCATTTCGCTCGTCGAGACTTCCCCTTCCCGCGATGCGCGCGGCGATCCCGTCGGCCGATTTCCTGTCAACCCCTGGGCGGCTTGAGGTCGGCGGGGTCATGTCTTGCGTCCGCTAGCAGGATTGTCGCGCAAACTACCACTTCGCGTGGTAGAATGACATCGGTGAAAGTCCGGACGTCGCCTGCACCTCGGGCGGGCAGTGACTTCTATGGCCACGCGCAGGCGCCGTCTCCGGTAGATCGGCGGACATCGGAATCCAGCGGTAGCTTCGGGCAACGAGGAGGCGCGTCATGTGGCGGATTATCGTCGCCTGCCTGTCACTGCTTGCAAGCGGTCCATCGCCGGCGCAGGAGGTCATCCGGCTGGCGCGCATCGCCGACATCCCCGATCAATATGTCGGCGGCGAGATGTTGCGGGCCGTTTACGCCAGGCTGAACATCAGGCTGGAGTTCGAGGACGTCCCCGGCAAGCGCGCGCTCGCGCTGTCGAGCGCCGGCGCGGTCGACGGCGAAATCCAGCGCATCGGAACGCTCTCGCGCGACTACCCGACGCTGGTCCAGGTCACGCCGGCGATCAACTATATCGAGCCGGCGGTGTTTGCGACGAAATTCCGGTTCGACGTCGCCGGCTGGGACTCGATCAGGGACTACAGCATCGGCATCGTCCGCGGCGTCGGCTCCTCGGAGGCCGGCACCCGCGGCATGGCCCGCGTCACGGCGACCACTGGCCTCGACAACATGGTCAGGATGCTCGATGCCGATCGTTTCGACGTGATGGTCACCGACCTCTTCAGCGGGCTCGCCGCGGTGCGCAAACTCAATCTGCAGGCCAGGATCCACCCGCTCTCGCCGCCGCTCGAGCGCATCCACATCTACCATTACCTGCACGAACGCCATCGCGATCTCGTGCCGAAGGTAGGCAAGGCGATCGCCCAGATGGAGGCGAGCGGCGAATTGGCGGCGCTGCGCGAGGCCCTGGTCAAGCAGGTCTTGAACGCCCCGTAACGGGCCGCCGGCTCAGCCCGTGCGAAGCCTCTCGCGCAAGGCGACGGCGGCGATCAGCATGCCGACGCACCAGGCCACGACGGCGCGGTGGGGCTCCCCGCCGAGCAGCACCGTGAAGATGCTCGTCAGCAGGCACGGCACGATGACCTTGCCCGTCCGGCTCGTCAGTGCGAGCAGGAACGGCATCGCCGCGATCGATATTTGCAGGACGTCCATATGGGACATCGGGCGCGAGGCTTCAGAAGCCGCAAACACCGAGCGCGCGCGGCCGCTTGCCGCGCCGGCTTTCGACGATGCGCTCGCCGCCATTCTCGGCCGAGCTGCCGTAATAGCGGTGATGGCCGCTTTGGTCGTGCAGATCGGCCGTCTGAGATTGTCCGGCACGACGTGCGTCGCAGATGATCTTGATGTGACCCGACATTGCCGCCTCCAGCAGAAATCTTGTTGTTGTGGTCATCAGTCGCGACCACTTCCGGCGGCGTTCACACGGCAATGCCGCAATCGGGTTTCAGGACGGTTTCGTCGCGGCCCGGCCACGCAATATCTTATGCTTGAATTTATTTTGGGGATTGTCGGCATCGCCTGCGGTGCTACGTCCTCTGGGATCGGTGCAGAAAACAACGAGGTGACGATGCTGTACGCCATCCTGGCCTACCACGTGGAAGACGAGATCCTGTCCTGGACGCCTGAGCAGGACGCCGCAGTCGTGGCCAAGGTCATCGAGGTTCAGGCCCCCTTGCGGGCCAGCGGGCAGTTCGGGCCGGCCGCCCGTCTGGATGAGACCCGAAAGGCCCGCACCTTGCGCGGCCCCGGCGCGGGCATGGTGCTGGACGGCCCGTTTGCGGAGACCAAGGAGCAGCTTCTGGGCTTCCACCTGATGGAATGCGCCAGCGAGGAGGAGGCGATCGCGGCGGCGCGGAAACTGCGTGCGGTCAACCCGACTGCGGTTTACGAAATCCGCCCGGTCAAGCTTTACGTGCCGGCCGATGGGTTCGGGGCGACGTCCGGGTGAGGCACGGCCTCACGCGCCCGGCCCGGTCCGCGCACCGTAGAAGCGCTGGATCGCGAGCCCGCCGAAGGCGATGAACCAGACGAAAGGCGCGATATGCGGGGCGAACGCCGCCACGATCGTGCCCGGGATGAACACCAGGAGCGGAAACAGCGAGGCCATGATCTCCTGGCGCCAGCCGCCGAGGATCGTCCACCACAGCCAGGCATTGAGGCCGGCGATCGCGGTCAGGTGCAGCCCGTAGAGCACCGCAACCGCACTGCTCATGCTGTAATTGGTGTAGAGGCCGTTGGTGACAGGCAGCAGAACGATCGAGAGCAGGAAGAACAGGTTGAGGATCACGGCGCCGCGGCTGCCGACGGGTTGGCGCGCCAGCCGCCGGTGATGGCTGATCCAGAACACGCCGGCGATGATGAAGCTGAGGGCAAGGCCGGCGAGCTTGCCGGAATAGACGTGGGCGAGATCGCTCCAGTCGGGCACGCTGGTGAAGACCGCAGCTTTGGGCAGGTCGTAGGCCAACAGCGTCATGGCGACACCGAAAATGGTGTTGCTGAGCGATTCCAGCCGCCGCATCTCGAACTGGTCGGATTTGAGCTCGGTCATGCCGGGTGCGCTTTTCGGACTGGAACCTGGGGGCGTCTTTCCCCCTAAATCCTAAACCCGGTCCCGTCCAGCCGCATTGCGATTCGCGACGGGATCGCCGACTCTCGCCCTTTCACCGGGGCGATTCGTGGCGACATATCTGGACACGCTCAATGCGGAGCAGCGCCGCGCCGTCGAGCATGGCGTGGCCGATGGCGCGACCGTGGGCGCTCCCCTGCTGGTGATTGCCGGCGCCGGCTCCGGCAAGACCAACACGCTGGCCCATCGCGTCGCGCATCTGATCGTCGCCGGCGCCGATCCACGCCGCATCCTGTTGATGACCTTCTCCCGCCGCGCGGCGGCCGAGATGGCCGGCCGGGTCGAGCGCATCGCCCGCAAGGTGCTGGGCGAGAACAACGCCGCCATCATGCGCGATGCGCTCAGCTGGGCCGGCACCTTCCATGGCATCGGCGCGCGTCTGCTCCGCGAATATGCCGAACGGATCGGCGTCGATCCCGCCTTCACCATCCACGACCGCGAGGATTCCGCCGACCTGATGAACCTCGTCCGGCACGAGCGCGGCCTGTCGAAGACCGAGAGCCGCTTCCCCGCCAAGGGCACGTGCCTGTCGATCTACTCGCGCTGCGTCAACGCCGAGATGGAGATCGAGAAGGTGCTGGGGGTGCACTATCCCTGGTGCGCCGGCTGGGCCGCCGAGCTGAAGGGCCTGTTCGCGGCCTATGTCGAGGCCAAGCAAGCCCAGCACGTGCTCGATTACGACGATTTGTTGCTGTACTGGTCGCAGATGATGAGCGATGCGCTGATCGCCGAGGAGATCGGCGGCCGCTTCGATCACGTGCTGGTCGACGAATACCAGGACACCAACCGCCTGCAATCCTCAATCCTCCTGGCGCTCAAGCCCGACGGACGCGGGCTCACCGTGGTCGGCGACGACGCCCAGTCGATCTATTCGTTCCGCGCCGCCACCGTGCGCAACATCCTGGATTTCCCGCAGAGCTTCTCGCCCCGCGCCGAAATGATCACGCTCGACCGCAACTATCGCTCGACGCAGACCGTGCTGGCTGCGGCCAACGGCGTCATCGGGCTCGCGCGCGAGCGCTTCACCAAGAATCTCTGGACCGACCGCGCCGCCTCGCACAAGCCGCAGCTTGTCACCGTGCACGATGAGGCCGACCAGGCGCGCTACATCGTCGAAGAGGTGCTGGCGAACCGCGAGCAAGGCGCGCTGCTCAAGCACCAGGCGGTGCTGTTCCGGACGTCCTCGCATTCAGGCCCGCTCGAGATCGAGCTGACCCGCCGCAACATTCCGTTCGTCAAGTTCGGCGGGCTGAAATTCCTCGACGCCGCGCACGTCAAGGACGTGCTGGCGCTGCTGCGCTTTACCGAGAACCCGCGCGACCGCGTCGCCGGCTTCCGCATCCTGCACCTCTTGCCCGGCATCGGACCCGCGACCGCGCAGCGCGTGCTCGACCACATGGCGGAAAGCACCGATCCGCTCGCCGCACTCGGCCAGCTCCCGGTGCCCGCGCGCACCGGCGCCGACTGGACCGACTTCGTCCGCACCGTCGGGAATTTGCGCTATTCGGAATGGCCGGTCGATCTCGAACGCGTGCGACTCTGGTACGAGCCGCATCTCGATCGCCTCCACGAGGATTCCGAGACGCGCCGCGCCGATCTGATGCAGCTCGAGCAGATCGCCAGCGGCTATGCCTCTCGCGAGAAATTTTTGACCGAGCTCACGCTCGACCCGCCGGACGCGACCAGCGACAAATCCGGGCCGCCGTTGCGCGACGAGGATTATCTGATCCTGTCCACCATCCACTCCGCCAAGGGCCAGGAGTGGAAATCGGTGTTCGTGCTCAACGTCGTCGACGGCTGCATGCCGTCCGATCTCGGCGCCGGCACCAGCGCCGAGCTGGAAGAGGAGCGACGCCTGCTCTATGTCGCGATGACCCGGGCCAAGGACGATCTGCACCTCGTCGTCCCCCAGCGCTTCTTCGTCCACGGCCAGCAAGCCAAGGGCGACCGCCACGTCTACGCCTCGCGCACCCGCTTCATTCCGGAGCAGCTGGTCTATCTGTTCGAGCGCACCGCCTGGCCGAAGGCTGCCGCGGGCGCGGCCCGCACCGCGGCGCAGGGGCCGAAGGTCGACATCGGCGCGCGTATGCGCGGGATGTGGCGGTAGACACAAGAGGCTCGTGTCGGGACCTGTCAGGATAACCGGAACAACAGAGGTCCGACATGAAAGCCGTCGTCGTCGAGCAATACGCACCGATCGATCAGATCGAACTGAAGGACGTCCCGCCGCCGTCCATGGAACCGGGACAATTGCGCATCCGCGTGGAAGCTGCCGGGATCGGCTTCGTCGACGGCTTGAAGATCGAGGGACGCTATCAGACCAAAGATCCCCTGCCCTTCATTCCCGGGACGGAGTTCGCGGGCGTGGTGACGGACGCGCCCGGCGCACCCGGCGGCTATCAGCCCGGCATGCGCGTGATGGGGATGACGCGCTCGGGCGCGCTTGCCGAAGAGATCGTCGTCAGACCCGAAGCGCTCCATCCCCTGCCCGACGGCGTCGCGGCCGAAGTCGCCGCTTCGTTTCGCGCCAACTATCTGACCGCCCTCTATGCGCTCAGCTCACGCGCCATGCTGGTCGCAGGGGAACAGCTTCTGGTGCTGGGCGCAGCTGGCGGCACCGGAATTGCGGCAGTCCAGATCGGCAAGCTGCTTGGCGCCCGTGTGATCGCAGCAGCATCGACACCGGACAAGCGCGCGTTCGCGCTGGCGCACGGCGCCGACGCTGTGATCGACTACACGCAGACTGGCTGGCGCGACACACTGAAGGAATTGACGGGAGGACACGGCGCTGACGTGATCTTCGACCCCGTCGGCGGCGAGATCTCGGTGCAGGCCTTTCGCTCCATCGCCTGGCGTGGCCGTCATCTCGTGGTCGGTTTTGCCGCCGGCGCAATCCCCGCACTGCCGTTCAACCTGCCACTGCTGAAGGGCGGCGCCCTGCTCGGTGTCGACCTCGCACAGATCCCGTTGCGCGAGCCCGAGGTGCAGAAGCGCCTGATGTTGCAGTTGACGGGCTGGCTTGCCGACGGCCAGCTGAAGCCTGTGGTCGGTCGCGTCTTCGCGCTGGGCGATTTCCGGGAAGCGTTCAGGACCATGCAGACGCGCGGGGCGCTCGGCAAGATGGTCGTGCGCATCTCGACATAGGACGCACGAGCGGCGCGAGGGCGTCCGTGACGCAGCGGCAGCTACGTGTTCAGCCTGTCGAACTGGACCTTGCCCGCCTTCATCACCAGTGGAATATGCTCGCCCTGGCCGAGCAGGCAGGCGACGTCGCGCAGCGGATTGCCGTCGACCACCAGCAGGTCCGCGATCGACTCGGGCACGATGCGGCCGAGCTTGCCCTCCATGCCGAGCACCTCGGCGCCGATTACCGTGGCGCTGGCGATCACCGCGCGCGGACCGAGAATCTCGGCGCGGATCCGGAATTCGTCGCTCTGCAGGCGCTGCGACGGCCCGAGCAGGTCGCTGCCGAACCCCATCTTCACGCCGGCGTCGCGATAGATCGCGAGCGAACGCAGGCCGGCGTCGCGGACATCGGCGATCTTGGCGACGCTCTCGGGCGGCAGGCCATATTGCGCGCCCTCGTTGGCCAGCGCCTCGTAGGTGACGAGCGTCGGCACCACATAGGCGCCCTTCTCGGCCATCAGGCGCGCGGTCGGAGCATCGACCAGATTGCCGTGCTCGATGGTGCGCACGCCGCAGCGAACCGCGCGCTCGATCGCGGCGGCGGTATAGGCGTGGGCGAGCACATAGGTCTGGCGCCCGCGCGCCTCCTCGACGATGGCGCGGATCTCGTCCTCGGAGTAGCCGAAGGCGCCGACCGGATCGGTCGGTGACGCGACGCCGCCGGACGCCATGATCTTGATCTGGTCGGCGCCCATCTGCAGCTCCTCGCGCGCCGCCTTGCGCACGCCGTCGACGCCGTCGGCAACGCGCGCCAGCGCGCCGACGCGCACGCAGCAGGGGCACGGTGCGTCGCTGGCGAGGTAATCCGAACGTGCCCGCATGTCGCCATGCCCGCCGGTCTGGCTCAGCGCGCGGCCGGAGACGAAGAGCCGCGGGCCGTCGGTGAGACCGGTCTCGATCGCCTGCTTCAGCGCATGGCCGGCGCCGCCGGCGTCGCGAACGGTGGTGAAGCCACGCCGAAGCATGCCGCGCAGCAGCAGCGTCGAGCGCAGCGTCACCAGCACGTTCGGCATGTGCACCTGCTGCGACAGATTGAGCTCGACCGCCACCGCATGGACATGCAGGTCGATCAGGCCGGGCATCAGCGTCTTGCCGTTGAGGTCGATGGTGCGGTCGACTGAAGCCTGGAGCGGCCGGTCCGAGACCTCCCTGACCACATTGTCCTCGACCAGCACGTGATGGCCCTCCAGCAAATCCGGCTGAAGCGGATCAAGCAGAGCGGCGTTTTTGAAGAGGGTGCTGGGCATGGTCGTTTCCTGTCTGGTCAGGACTGTGTGAGCAGCGCGGGCAATGCGAGCTGGGCAAATGGAAGACACGCGGCGGCATCGTCCGCGCCGTACCAGCCCGCTTCATGGAGCAGGTTGAGCGAGCCGAGCGTGCGCCCGCGCCAGCGCACGGGCATGTTGAGCACGCTCTCGCAGCCGAGTGAAGCGATCAGCTCGTGATCGGCGAACACATTGCGCAGATCATCGAGAGTGCGGCCGATATAGGCCTCGCCGCGGTCGAGCACGGCCTCGGTCCAGGGGCCCGGCGCCAGCCGCTTGCGGCCGCCCGTCGGGTAAGGCCCGGGGAGATTGGAATAGATCCGCGCCGCTTCGCCCGTATCGTCGTCATAGGTCAGGATCGTGAACAGCTTGTGCCCGATCGCCGATTTCAAGGCTTGGTCCATCGCCGAGAACAGCGCCTCCGGCTGATCCGCCCTGCCCTGCGCCGCCGCCACGGCGTTGAGCAGCGGATCGGGCGGGCGCGTCGTTGCCCTCATGCGACTTCGCCCGCCGCAATGTCTTCCAGCGAACGGCCGCGCGTCGGCACGCCCATCACCACGACGGTGAGCGCACCGATCAGCAGAACGCTGGTGGTGATCCCGAACACGCCGGCAAAGCCGAAATTGGGATAGAGGTAGCCGACCAGGATCGGCGAGACGATCGCGCCGATGCGGCCGATCGCCGAGGCAAGGCCGGCGCCGGTGGTCCGCACCGGCGTCGGGAACACCTCCGCCGTATAGGCATAGACGCCGGCATAGGTGCCGTTCATGAAGAACGACAGCAGGATCCCCGCGACCATGATGTGCTGGTCGCTCTGCGCGAAAGCGAGTCCGAGCGCGCTGATACCGCCGAGCACCATGTAGGACGCAATGGTCGCCTGCCGGCCGATGCGCTCGTTGAAATACGCGGCGCTGAAATAGCCGGGGATCTGCGCGCAATAGATCGCGAGCGAATAGGCGAAGCTCTTGGTGATGCTCATGCCGTTCTGGACCAGGAGGCCGGGAATCCAGACGAAGAAGGAATAATAGCTGAAGGTGATCGCAAGCCACATGATCCAGGTCATGACGGTGATGCGCGCCTGCCGGGGCGCCAGAAGCGCCGCGAAATTGGCAAGCAACGTTCCCCCGGCGACGGGCGGGCTGACCGCGTCGACGACCGGCTGCGGCAGCACATGCCCCTGGCGCGCGAAGCCGGCTTCGATCCTGTCCAGCACCGCTTCGGCTTCCTTCGCCCTGCCCCGGCTTTCCAGCCAGCGCGGCGATTCCGGCAGCGCCCGGCGCCACCAGAGCAGCATGACGACCGGCACCGCGGTGATCACCAGCACGATGCGCCAGCCGTTCTCATAGGCGGGAACGATGAAGTAGCCGAGCAAGGCCGCCGCGACGAAGCCGAAGGAGAAGAACCCGGCCAGCGCGCCGGTGAAGCTGCCGCGGAAGCGCCGCGCCACGAACTCGGCGAGATAAGGCGCGATGATCGCGCTCTCGGCGCCGGTGCCCATGCCCGCGACAACGCGGGCGGCGAAGAAGGACGGCCAGCTGTCCACGGCGGCGCTGACGATCGATGCGGCACAATAGAGCGCCAGCGCCGACATCATCACCGCGCGGCGTCCGATCAGGTCGCCGAGCGTGCCCGCCAGCAACGCGCCGAACAGGAAGCCGATATAGGTGCTGCTGCCGAGCACGCCGATCTGCACGCTCGTCAGATTCCAGGCGGTGCGCAGCACCGGCAGGATGAACGCCAGCACGGCGGCGTCCATCGCGTCGAACATGTAGCCGAGCCCGCCCATCAACAACAGATGCGTGTGGAAGCGTGCGAATGGCAGGCGCTCGATGCGCGCCGAGATCATCGACATGTAAGTCCCCTCTGTCCGGCGGCCCGGCATCCGCAAGTCCCTGGGGGAACCATAGACAAAGAGATATTATCGTCATAATTTATAATCGTGATCCCATACATCACCACGGTGAATGTTCTGTCGTTTCGATCGCTCGACCTCAACCTGCTGAAAGTCTTCGAAGCCCTGATGACCGAGGGCAGCGTGACGCGCGCCGCCAACGCACTGCTGATGACGCAGCCGGCGGTCAGCAACGCGCTGGCGCGGCTGCGCGACGCGCTCGGCGATCCCCTGTTCGTCAGGTCCGGCACCGGCATCCGTCCGACCCAGCGCGCCGTGGTGCTGTGGGAGCCGATCGGCGAGGCACTCGAAACCGTCCGCGGCGCGCTCGACGAGCAGGTGTTCGATCCGCGCCGCGCGCAGACCGAGTTCAGCCTGTCGATGTCGGATTACGTCGCCTCGCTGGTGATGCCGAATCTGCTCGGCCATTTCGGCAAGGTCGCGCCCAAGGCGCGCGTGCACACCGTCCCCAACACCATTCTGGAGATCGCCGATCAGCTCGAAGACAATCGCGTCGATTGCGTGCTCAGCGTCTATGTCAACGAGGCGCAGCAGCCGGCGGCCATCCGCTCGCGCTCGCTGTGGACGGTCGACTATGCCTGCTTCATGCGGCGCGGCCATCCGCTCGCCGCCCAGAAGCGGCTCAGCACGCGCAGCTTCCTCGGCGCAGGCCATGTCGACGTCAGCCTCGCCGGCAAGACCCTGCCGTCCTACGACCTCTTCCTCGCTTCGCGCGGGCTGTCGCGCAATCTGGTCGCGACCGTCAATCACTACAGCGCCGCTTACGAGGTGGTGCGCCAGTCCGACCTGATCGCGGTGCTGCCGAGCGATCTGCGCTCGCAATCCCGGCACGCGCCGTTCCTGCACGCCATGCCGCTGCCGCTCAAGGCGCCGCCGCGCATCGTCAGCCTGTTCTGGCACCAGCGCAACGACACCGTGCCGGCGCAGCGCTGGCTGCGCGAGACCCTGGTCGAGATGTTCACCAGGTCCGACTGAGCGTACGGGCGCGGGCCTGGCACGATCCAAAGAGGAAACGGTGGGTTTCTCAAAGCAGCATTGTTGCACCGGCCGCCGCGGCCTAGCTCCATCGCAGACGATTCCCTCCCACAGCGACAAGCGCAAGCTGCGCCCGCAGAGACCTCACCGATGACCGCATCGCTTCAATTCGGACTGGATACTTTTGGCGACGTCACCAGGGATGCCGCAGGCGCCATGCTTCCGCACGCGCAGGTGATCCGCAACGTCGTCGACGAAGCGGTGCTGGCCGACGAACTCGGCCTCGACTTCATCGGCCTCGGCGAACACCACCGCGCCGATTTTGCGATCTCCTCGCCGGAGACCGTGCTCGCCGCGATCGCATCGCGGACCAAGCGCATCCATCTCGGCTCGGCCGTAACGGTGCTGTCTTCGGACGATCCCATCCGCGTCTTCCAGCGCTTCGCCACGCTGGACGCGCTCTCCAACGGACGCGCCGAGGTGATCCTCGGCCGCGGCTCGTTCACTGAATCCTTTCCGTTGTTCGGTTTCGACCTGCGCAAATACGAAGAGCTGTTCGAGGAGAAGCTGGACCTGTTTGCTGCCCTGCTGGCGCAGAAGCCGGTGAGCTGGGAGGGCAAGCTGCGTCCGCCGCTGCGGGATCAGCTGGTCTATCCCCCGGTCGAGAACGGCCGGCTTAAAACCTGGATCGGCGTCGGCGGCAGCCCGCAATCGGTGGTGCGCGCTGCGCATTACGACCTGCCTTTGATGCTCGCGATCATCGGCGGCGATCCCGCGCGCTTTGCGCCGTTCGTCGATCTCCATCACCGCGCCGCCAAGGAGTTCGGCCGCCCCGCGCAGCCGATCGGCGTGCACTCGCCCGGCTATGTCGCCGAGACGGATGAAGAGGCGCGCGAGGAGCTATGGCCCGACTACAAGGCCATGCGCGACCGCATCGGCAAGGAACGCGGCTGGCCGCCGATGGGCCGCGACGAGTTCGCGAGCGAGGTCGAGCACGGCTCGCTCTATGCCGGCTCGCCGGAAACGGTGGCGCGCAAGATCGCCAGGACGGCGAAGACGCTCGGCATTGCGCGGTTTCAGCTGAAGTATTCGGCGGGTCCCTTGCCGCATCAGAAGCTGATGAAGAGCATCGAGCTTTATGGGCGCAAGGTGGTGCCGATGGTGCGGGAGATGATGGGGTAGCGGCTTGAGGCCCCGCCTACTTCATCAGCCCGAGCCGGCTCGCGCCGACATAGAGCGAGAGCACGGCGGCGTTGGAGACGTTGAGGCTCTTGATCTCGCCGGGCATGTCGAGCCGCGCCACGACGCTGCAGGTCTCGCGGGTCAATTGCCGCAGGCCCTTGCCTTCGGCCCCTAACACCAGCGCGAGCGGCTCGCGCAGCGCGACGTCGCTGAGATCCGCGCTGCCTTCGCTGTCCAGCCCGACGGTCTGGAAGCCGATTTCATTCAGCGTGGTCAGGGCGCGCGCGAGGTTCTGCACGGTCACAACAGGCACCAGTTCCAGCGCGCCGGAGGCGGCCTTGGCGAGCACGCCGGTGGCTTCCGGGCTGTGGCGGGCAGTGGTGACAATCGCCTTCACCGCGAACGCTGCGGCAGAGCGCAGGATCGCGCCGACATTGTGCGGGTCGGTGATCTGGTCGAGCACCAGCACCATGCCTTCCTGCTTCAAGGTCTCGATATCAGGCGAAGGCAGAGGATCGGCTTCCGCAAGCAGGCCCTGATGCACGGCATCGGGCGAGAGCAGACGGTCGATCTCCTGGGGCCGGACGATCTCGGGCGTGACGCGGGTCTCGATATTCTCGTCCGCAAGTCGCTTCGCAGCGTTCTCGGTCAGCGTCAGCTTGCGGATCCGTCGCTCCGGGTTGGCCAGCGCCATGGTGACGGTGTGCCAGCCATAGAGGATGACCGGCCCGTCGGCGTGCGAATCGCGGTCGCGCCAGGCCGGCCGGCCGGCCGATTTCCCGGGTCTGTTGAAGGGCTTAGCCCCGCCGCGGGGGCCCCTGGGGGTGAATTTTCGATCCTTCATGGGCTCGCTTGTGTCACGGGTGCCGGAATATGGCAATTTGGGTGGCTTCGAAGGCGATTTTAGCTGTTCGCCTCGGTTGACTTTGCCCCACCGGATCGCCCATAACCGCGCCCGGTCGCGCCCCCATCCGGGCTGTCGCGGCCTTCACGTTCCATGGCCGTCTTCGGTCGCCGGCAAGGTCCGGCCCGATTGTGCTGCCGTCGAGCGGGGGAGTGTCCCGAGTGGCAAAGGGAGCTGACTGTAAATCAGCCGCCTCATGGCTTCGCAGGTTCGAGTCCTGCCTCCCCCACCAGCCTTCGCTCGCTTCGCGAGCTTCGGCCTGGCAAGCCAATCCAGATCATCATTCAGCGAAGCGAGCGAAGGCTGCCACGCCGTAGCCGTCAGGCGTAGGCGGGCTATCGACCTGATTGATCGCGCCCGCACATAATCAGAAAAGCAAAACGCCCGTCCGCATCGTGCGAACGGGCGTCTCGTCAGCTCAACCGATCAAGGATCAGTAATAGCGGCGCAGCACGCGGTGACCGCCATAGTACGGCGCCGGCGCGTGACGGTGGGCGTAGCCGTAGCGCGGACCATGGCCGTAGTGCACGCGCGGCAGATAGCCGTAGCGCGGGCCGTAGCCGTAGCGGTACGGACGGTAGTACGGGCGGTGATAGGGAGCCACGGCGGCGCGATAGCCGTAGCCGTAATTGGCGGGCGCGACGACCGCGTCTTCACGATAGGTCGGATACGGCGCGAAGGCGCCCGGGCCGGTATAGGTCGGGCCCTGGTTGACGTGATAATACTGCGTGGCCGGCTCGGCGAGACGCTCATAGGCGCCATAGCCATAGCCATAGCCGTAGCCGCCGCAACCGGTGTTGCAGCCGGAATAGACCGGCGCGACCGGCTGGCACGGGTTGAAGCCGCACGCCGCGGCGGGTGCCGTGGCGACGAACATCACGGCAGCCGCCGCAACCAGTCCCGAAATCATTTGACGCATTACTCTCTCCTGTTGATTTCTGTTTGTTGGATTTTGACGTTTCTTAACCCGGCGGTTTGCCGGGGACCTGGACATGCGGCCGCGGTCGCGGTGGCCGCGGACGATCGTTGATTTCAGGCGCGAGGATCACCGGCGGCGGATCGACGGGCACGTCCATCTGCGGCGGCAGCGGCGCCGATTGCGCGCCCCAGCTCTGGTGATAGCTCTCGGCGGGCTTCGGCAATTTTCGGTTCGCGGGCGGCTCGACCTCGAGCCGGCCGTAACCGGGCCGCAGGCCCAGCGTCGGATAATAATGGCCGACGTCGGCAGGCTGCCGCTCGGCGACATAGCGCCCGCCATAGATCGTGGGCTGCACCTGCTGGTTCTTGCCCAGGCCCCAGACACCCTCGACCACGGCATAGGACGCGTCGATGTTGTTGATGATGATCGGCACGCCGGGCCGGCCGGGCACGACGATATCGAAGCCTTCGCCGGCAAACGCCGTCGCAGGCAGTCCGATCAGAAAGGCAGCGAGCGCCACAATGCGCATGAGGGGGACCCCGGTTATGCGGCGGCAACCTATCCGATCGCGGCGCAGAGAGGGTTAAGGCCCGCTCACCAAATTCCGGTAAGCCTAATGTGTAAGGATTGCGGGCCGCTCAAATGCCGCAAAGCGAATGAGCGAAGCGTTAACGGCGTGTGACTCGCCGCACGGAACCGCACCGTGCGCTCACATCCGTTTGACCGTTTGCTTGCAAAATCCACCGGTTTCATCGGAACGTCCGGCGCCGCAAGCGTTTAGCCCCCGTCAACAAAATGGGAGCCAACAACCATGAACATCAAACTTCTTGGAGCGACGACGATTGCGGCGACCATGCTGGCAGGCTCTGCCATGGCGCAGGCCGTCGTCACCAATCCCGGCCGCTGCTCGGCGCAATTCCCCAACGCCAATTGCCAGAATCTCGGCCCGGGAAATCCATACACCGACAGCGGATACCGTCAGCGCCGCGTGTCCTATCGTCAGACCAATGGCGACTGGAATAACGATTGGAACAGGAGCCGCACCGGCTTCTGGCCGACCGACGTCGCAGCCGGCGTAGCCGGCGCCGCGATCGGCACCGCGGGCGCGATTGCCAGCGCGCCGTTCCGCGCCTGGGACAATTCCTACGCCTACGACAATTCGTGGGACAACCGCGGCTGGGACAATCGTGGCTGGGACACCCGCACCTACGCCCAGCGTAACGGCTTCGTATGTACGCCTGGCACCTGGTTCAAGGGCGCAGACGGCCGCCGGCACATCTGCCAGTAAGGCGATCTAAATCGATGCGAGAGATCAGGCGGCCTCCGGGCCGCCTGATTCATGTTCGCGGCGACGGCCTTTCCGGTTCTGGCACTTTCCGATCAAGTCTGGTATTGCGGCGCGCAACGGGTGGACACCCCGGCCCATGCCGGCCCTGCCCGCGTCGCCGGCTTAGCTCAGCGGTAGAGCAGCGGTTTTGTAAACCGAAGGTCGGGGGTTCAATCCCCTCAGCCGGCACCAGCATCTGGCGTACAGGTCTCGGCTCGAATGCTTCGGCGCGCTGCCTTGCTGGAAGTGCTCGGCACCTGACATCTCCACCCAGCCATGCTTGGACTGCTCGAACACCGATCTGATCGGCGGCGGAAAATCCGGATTTGCGATCGCGCCGACGGCAACGCCGATCATCCCCGGCAGATTCTCGGCTTGCCAATAGACGGTCGAACCGCAGTCGGGACAAAAATAGCTGCGGACCTTGCCGCCGCTCGCGGCTGTCCGAACGTACTCCTTTGACGGTCCCGCGATCGTGACAGCGTGCGCCGGATAGAACGCACCCACGCCGAACGGCGCGCCGGTTCGTCGCTGACAGTCGAGGCAATGACAGGCGACGACGAGCTGCGATGGTCCCGGCAGCGACAGCGAAAGAGCACCGCAGCGGCATCTGGCATCGATCATCGAATTTGCTCTCCCTGCTGGACGGATGCGAATTGAAAAGGCGACCCGTGCCCCGGACGCAGTGCAGCGCCTCTTCGGCGATGCGCTGCAGAGCCGGGGCCTATCGCGCCGCATTGCTGTGGGCCGCTTCTGGGTCCCGGCTCTGGCGCAGCAACGCTGAAAGCGTTGCAGCGCGTCCGGGACACAGCGGCGAAATTCTCACTCCGTTCCCACCTCGAACGCCAGCAGCACGTTGCCGGCGACGCCGCTCCATTGGCCGTAGCCGGAATTGGTGTAGAGCATGCCGCCGGCGATGACCGGCCCGGGACCGTCGATTGCGCCGCCATGGGCGGGGACGCCGTTCACGGCCTTGAAATCCTGCGCGGTGTCGAACTGCCAGAGCAGCTTGCCGTCGGTGGCATAGGCGCGCAGGAAGCCGCTGACGCCGCCGGAGAACACCACGCCCGGAATCAGGCTCACCGCTGCCGAGAGCGCGGGGCTGCATTTGGGGCGGTCGCCGCAGGCGACCGGCGGCACTTCCATGGCAATCTTGCCGCTGACGAGGTCGAGGCCGAACAGGCCGCCGCCTTGCGTGGAATCGAGTTGCCGCGTGCCGTCACGCATGAAGCGCACGTCGGAGTTGGCGACATAGATGCGCTCACCGTCCGCGGCCGAGCCCCATTCGCTGCCGCCGAGCGCTCCGCCCTTCCCGATCCGGGTCTGCCACAGGATCTTGCCGCCGTCGTCAGGATCAAGCGCGTGCACGACGCCGGACTTCTGCGCGATGACGAGCACGCGCCTGCCATCGCGCAAGGTCACGAGGATCGGCGACTGGCCGAAATCGTGATCGGGTCCGTGATCCTCCGGGCAATTGGACTTGTCCGCGGTGAAGCACGCCACGACGAAGGCATCCTTGGGCGTGGCCTGCTGCTTCCAGAGCAGCTTCCCGGTCCCAAGCTCAAAAGCGAGGATCGCATCGGCGGTTGCCGCCGGCGGGTTCGAGTAGGAATTGCTGGTCGCCACATAGACGGCATTGCGCTTCACATCGATCGTCGGCGCCGACCAGATCGCAGCGCCCGACGGACCGAACAGCTGCGTGCCCCTGGCATTCTTGCCGGTGGGATGCGGCACTTCCGGAATCGTATAGGCCTGCCAGACCAGCTTGCCGGTCGCGGCGTCGAGCGCCACCACGCTGCCGCGGAAGGTGCAGCATTCGTAACTCGCCTGCGAGCCGGCGGCTTCCTCGAGCGAGGACACCGGCACGTAGAGCACGCCGGAATGCAGCGTCGGCGCGCCGGTGATGCGCGCGGCGGCATGCTCCTCGACCTTCGTCTTCCAGATCAGCGCCCCGGTCAGCGCGTTCACGGCATAGGCGTTGGCGCGCAAATCGCCGAAGAAGATCGCGAACTGGTCGGAGCCCGGAAGTGGTGCAAAGCTGATCGCGGCCCGCACCGCCGCATCGATCGCCAGCGTCCACAGCGTGCAGCCGCTGCGCGCGTCGAGCGCGTGCACCTTGCGATCGGTGCCGCCGATGAACAGCATTCCGCCCACGATGGTCGGCGGCGCAAACGACACCGAGGCGCCGGGGAATGCATAGGCCCATTTCAACCGCAGGCGCGGCACCTGCTCCGCCGTCAGCCCCGCCATGTCGGCGGGCTGGAATCGGCTGTTGTTGGTGTCGACGCCCCATCCGTTCCAGCGCGGACCGTCAAGGGCTTGCGGAAAACCGCTGGCCTGCTGCGTACAACGGCCTTCCGCGTCGGCCGCAACGCCGCCGGCCGCGATCTTGCCGGTGACGAAAGACGCGATCGCGCGGCGTTCCGCGTCGCTGCGATCCTTTGCCATCGCCGCCATGCTGCCGGAGGTCAACGCCGCCAGCACATGATCGAACGACATCGCCTGCATGGCGCCGCGGCCCGGCACGCGGGTCTGCACATCGCCGTCGTGGCATTGCGCGCAATGCGCGGCATAGAGTGCTGCACCCTCCTGCTGTGCCAGCGCCGGCGCGCTGCACCAGATCAACAACGCGGCCAGGACAGCACATGCTCTCATGGTAGGCTCCGGCAGGTCACCGCGATACGAGATCGCTACACAACCCAAAGTCTATCGCCGGGGCGAGCGCGGACGCAATGGACGTTCTGCTCGCAGCTGTCACACATCCGTGGCCGTGCGGACGCGATCCGGCAACTCATCCAGCCGCCAGAGCCCGAGGCTCTTGTCGCGCCAGCCGCCATCGCCCTCCTCGCAGCGCTCGTCGATCAATTCGCGCGGCACCGGCCAGTCGAACGGCGCCTTCGACATGTTGAGCGCGCGCCAGTCGCCATCCTCGCAATCGCAATTGTCCTCCCACTCCGGAAACGTCGTGACGAGCAGGAATTGCGCGCCGCTCTCGCGAAAGCGGGCGATCGCGCGGGCGATGTTCTGAAAACTCAGATGCACGAGGCAGTCCCGGCACAGGATCAGATCGGCACGCGGCAGTGCATCGCGCGTGATATCGGCCACCAGGAATCGGCCGGACAATTCGCCGCGCGCCGCACGCGCGTTGTTGGTCTCGATCAGCGACGGGACGATGTCGATGCCGATATAGTCGAGGTCGAGCTTGACGCGGCCGATCCAGCCGGCATCGCCGCAGGGCGCATCGAGCAGCGCGCGCGCGCCGAGCCGTTGCAGCAGCGAAGGAAGCGCCTCCCGGATCGCGGCGGTGGCCGTGTCCTCCGAGCCGAGGCCCGACACCGAGCGGGCCGCGCCCCAAAGGTTCGTCCGCTCGATCCGCTCGAACCGTGCGGCGAGATCTAGCCCTGAGAAATTGTCGCGGTCGGCGACGAAGCGTTCGTGGGCGAGCACGGGAGGACGATTGGAGATCATCAGCAAGCCTCAAATCAAGTCGCATGCCAATACGACAGGCGGAGCGTCGCATTCAAAACTGCGAGCCTCCGCCGCTCAATCCGGATTCTGCCATACCGTCACGACAGATTGGATCGGAATTCAACATGAGGTAGCATGCGCATGCAATGCGTCCCGCCTCGCTCCGAGAAGGCCAAGATCGTCGCTGGCGCGGTGGCCGCCGTCGTCATGACGGCCATGCTGTTCGTGTTCGTGCTCGGTTTCCTGCTGGCGTGATCGAGGGCGCGGCATGAAAGCCGCCGCGCACACTCAGGCCGTGCGCACCGTCCGCAGGAATTTCCCGACCTCGTCCTTCAGCCGGTTGCTGTCGGTCGCCAGCATCTTGGCGGTCGAGAGCACCTGCGAGGAGGCCGAGCCGGTCTCGGCTGCGCCGCGCTGCACGTCGGTGATGTTCGAGGAGACCTGCTGGGTGCCGTGAGCGGCCTGCTGGACGTTGCGCGAGATCTCCTGGGTGGCGGCGCCCTGCTCCTCGACGGCCGCGGCAATGGTCGAAGACACCTCCGACAGCCGCTCGATGGTCACGGAGATATCGCGGATCGCGTTGACGGATTCCTGGGTCGCGGTCTGGATGCCGGAGATCTGCAGACTGATCTCGCCGGTCGCTTTCGCAGTCTGCTCGGCCAGCGTCTTCACTTCGGACGCGACGACCGCGAAACCGCGGCCGGCCTCGCCGGCACGCGCCGCTTCGATCGTGGCGTTCAGCGCCAAAAGGTTGGTCTGGCCGGCAATCGTGTTGATCAGCTCCACGACGTCGCCGATCCGCGTCGCGGCAACCGAGAGCTCGCTGACCCGCTCCGTCGTGGTGCGGGCCTGGGTGACGGCTTCGCCCGCCATCCGCGCGGATTCCTGCACCTGCCGGCTGATCTCGTTGACCGAGGAGGACAGCTCCTCCGTGGCGGTCGCGACCGACTGCACGTTGCCGGTGGCTTCGCCGGACGCGACTGCGACGACCGAGGTCAGCTCCTGCGCGCGCTGCGCGGTGGTCGCCAGCGTCGAGGACGACGCTTCGAGCTCGGTAGAGGCAGATCCGACCGTCTCGATGATCTCGCCGACGGCGCGTTCAAAGCCGTCGGCGAGGTTGACCATGTCGCGGCGGCGCTGCTCGGCAGCCTGCTTCTCGACTTCGAGCTGCGCAGCCTTGAGGCGCTCGACTTCCAATGCATTGGTCTTGAACACTTCGACCGTCTTGGCCATGTCGCCGATCTCGTCGCGCCGGTCCTTCTCGGGCACCTCGGTCTTGAGATCGTTGCGGGCAAGCCCCTCCATGGCGAGCTTGAGCCGGGCGATCGGCTGCGACATCGCCTTGAGGCCGATGAACAGCGCGATCGCAATGCCCAGGATCAGGCCGCCGGCGCTGACGCCGATCACGGTCCAGGTCGCGGCGTGAGCGTCGCGGCTGATGGTGTCCTTGCGCTTGGCCACGGCCTGGGTCGTCTCGGTCGTGAACTTGGCGATGCGTGCCAGGGCCGCATCGAGCACGGGATCGCACTCCTTGTGCGCGCGTTCGGCTGCCCTGGCGTTCTCTTCCGTGCTGCTGGCCTGTGAGCCGGCCTGGAGCACCGGATCGCAGCCGGTGAACGCAGCTTTCAGCTGGTCGCCGATGCCCTTCAGCTCGCCGGCACGCGATGGGTCGTCCTGCTCGGCCGCATCGAGGAATTGACGAATTTCGTCGCGGTTCTGGGTCGCGGTCTTGAGGCGTTTGGCGTTGCCTGCTTCGGTTGCCTCGGTGAAGATCGCATAGAGCGCCGCGTGGTAGGTCTCGGCGCGGCGCTGGGCGCGGGTGAGGTTGAGAGCGGAAGATTGCGCGGCGGAGAGCTCGCCGAAACCGTCGACGGTCGCGGAGAGTTCGCGCACGCCAAAGGCCGCGACGGCGATCATCGCACAGCCCATCACGGTCACGATCAGCGCGACCTTCCAGACGATCTTCAGATTGTTCAAAAAGCTCATCGCAGCCGTCCCAATGATTTTCTGCGCCTATCCCGGCGTGCATTGGAACCGGCGGGCGTTAAGATTTAATGCAAATTGAGGGCGTCATCTTACGGAAAAATAACCCTTTTGAGCCCTCGCCGTAAGCTTCGCGTAAGCTTCGACCGGTTGCGCGGGCGATCCCGACATTCCAGACGGGAACCGCGCCTCGGCGTCGGCCGTTGTTGGCCCATGCGGATCAGGGAAGAAAACCGAAATATGTTTCTGCTGGCGACCGTGACGCTGTGCTGTGTCGCCGTGGCCGGGACATTGATGTTGTTCGAGCCGATGCTTGGGTCGGCCCCCGAAAAGCGGGTCGCCGAGACAGCCGTGATCGACGACACCCGGACGCCGGTTCAGACACCGGTCCGGGTGGTTGGCGCACCGTTCGAGCCCAACGTCAATCCGCGCCAGCGATAGCGCTCACCTCGGCGACGCCTGCGTGCCCTCCTCTGGCCGGCCATGCGCACGCGCCAATTCCTCGACGAACGCGATCACCTCCGCCCGCTTGTCGGGCGGCAGCGACAAGAACGCGCGGATGAGCCTCAGGCCCTCCACTTCGTCCGACCGTTCTTTTCCGGAATCCATCTGCCTATTTTCGGGCGACCGGGAAAAATATGCAATCCTTTGTTTACCGCCTTGATTCGCCGCAGCCGCTTTGCTGGAATGGGACCGGCTGAGGTGGATCATGAAATGGATCGTGGAACGTGACGCGCTGATCGCGCAGACACTGGCCTTCGTCCAATCGGTGACCGGCAGGAAGGATGATGTCCTTCAGCCGGAAGAGACCCCGGTTGCCACGACAGCCGCGGTCGAGATCGTTGCCGTGGAGGCCGCCGCGGTCGAGATCGAGCTCACGCAAGCTCCGGTACCGCCCCCACCCACTCCTCCGCCGCCACCGCGGGCGATCGGTGATTTCCGCACCGAGATGCAGGCCCGCATCGCCAATTTCCGCAAGCATCAGGAGCGGTTCGAACGCGAGCGCGAGGAATATTGTGCCGAAACCCTGACCAGATTGCGCGCCGCCATCCACGACGCCCCGGCCCCACCGGCCAGAAAATAACGCGCCACCCCCATCGCAGGGGCCTACAGCCAGGACCACACCAGCCAAAGATTGGCCGCGCAGGCGCCGAATAACGCCAGCGTCAGCGGCAGGAGCATGTGCCCGCAGGAGGTCTTCAGGTCGCTCGTCATGGCGGAAAACATCCGCTGATTCCGCCAAACGAGTCCCAAGGATTCTTTTTTTCGCGATTCAGGACTCGTTAAGGACTCAAGTCCCGGCTAAAGCGCGATGCGATGAGGATGAATCGTCATCGCGCTTTAAGTTGTTGTTTAAGCATGATCTTTTCGGAAAATCGTTGCTCGCTTTCCGGATCATGCTTTAGCTTGGATCACGGGCCCGTGATCGCCAGCCCCCCGGAACCCCCGGCCCGTGAGGTCGTTAATGCGCTTTCCGGGAGCGGGAAGAATGCCCTACGCCTTGTTCTGCAACGACGCCCAGATCAGCAAGGCCTATCCGAGCGAATCCGACGTCTGGAAGCTCGCTTATCGGAGCGGTCTGGTCGTGGACATCAGCGCCGACGAGGAGCGTCCCGGGCCACGCCGGGTGCTCGACAACGACTACGAGATTAAGCCCTGCCGGGTCGCCCAAGGTGAGGACCCCGCCCAAAACAAGGCCGAGGCCGACCGCCAGTCGACGATGGAGCTCGAGCTGAATTCGTGAGGTCCGGCGGCGGAAGCCGCAAAGCGGTCAGGGCGTTGCGGTTGCCAGCGAGGCCTGCTCACCGGCCAGCGCCACGCAGGCCTTGCGGCGATGTAGCCCGCGGATCGCGCCGGTGACCTTGAGCACCTTGCCCGACGGGCAGGACGCGTCCTTGACGAAGGCCACCTCGTAAGGTGCCAGCATCAGAGGCTCGGATTTGAGGATTGTCTGTGCAGAGCACGGCAGGCCGACAAAGCACGAGAGCACCACCGCCGACACCAAGATACGCATGACCGTCGTCCCACCAGCCCGGTAATTCTCATATAACGCTTTCCGGAGCGCGAGTTCCGTAAGCGGCAAAAATTATTTTTGCTTTACCCAAGTCCCATGACGCGCGTGAGAAAGCGCCCGCCGGAATGTTTTCCTGCAAATGACGCGCCAGATGGTTCACGCAAAGCAAACATGGGGCCGACAGGCAAGAGGCTGACAAACGAAAGGCCGGCGGGAAGCCGGCCTTTGTCAGAGCGTGGTCGCGGTAGAGGGTCAGTAGCGCGAGGCTGCCGGACCGCCCCAGCCGAAGCGGTAGTTCACACCGACCTTGACGGTATGCTCGTCCTCCCGGCCGCGAACGCCGACGATGTCTGCCGGACCGGAGGTGAAGGTGGTGCTGCCGAAATTGTAGTACTGGTACTCGGCCTTGGCCGACCAGCTCGGCGCGAACATGTATTCGAGGCCGGCGCCGACGGTGTAGCCGTCCTTGCTGTTGCCGGTGGTGGTGAAGCCCTGCGGCACGCCTGCGACATTGACGCCCAGGCCGCCATTGCGCCAGGCGTAACCGCCCTTGGCATAGAGCAGCGCCGGACCCCAGGTGTAGCCGATGCGGCCGGTCACCGACCCGAGCTGGTCGGTGTTGGAGGTCACCTGCGTGCCCAGCGGGAACGTGACGCCGTTGTTGTTGGTCGGCAGCCAGGAATACTGGGCCTCGATACCCACCACCCAATTGGGCGCGAACTGGTAGTCGAAGCCGCCCTGCACGCCGCCGAGGAAGCGGGCGTCGCTGGACTGGAAGCTGCTGTCGCCGGCGAACGCGCCGCCGACATGGCCGCCGATGTAGAAACCGGTCCAGTTATAGATCAGCTGCGGCGGCGTGTAGGCCGGGGCCTTGGCGTAGGTGCGCGGCTGCATGTCCGCGGCGGCGGCCGGCGCGGCCAGCGCAAGCAGAGCAGCTGCACCCAGCAAAATCGATTTCATGATCATCCCCGTTCTTTCATTTGCGACACTCAGGAAACAACGTGGCGTGAATTGGGTTGCTTCGCGGCGATGCCGGAACGTTGATCGCTCGTGACTGTGACGGAGGGGCAACAACGCGATTTTGTTCCGTCACGTCGTCCTGCACCGACTATTTTGTCGTCTGCGCAGGGCCTGCCGTAACAATTTGTCGCGAGGTCGAACCACCCCGTTCAAAGCTCGCCGAAATGTGATCCAGCGGCTCCGGCAGTCATCGTTCTAACACCCGGCGATGAAGGCGGGCTTTGCGCTACCGCGTCATCTTTTCCAGTTCCGGAAAGGGTACGTAAACCGCGCCGGCGCAGAGCTCGCTCGTGCGGTCGACGACGCGGTCCGCCCGTCCGTTGACGAAGATCACAGCGCGTTCCCGCATGGCCTTGTAGCTGCCATCGGTCTCGCGCGGGGTGAAATGCAGACAGCTCACATAGAACTGCCGGCCGCCGACCTCGCGCTGGACCGGCTCGGCCATGCTGGCCTCGCGCACGCCGACCGGGTTGTTCAGATAGGTGCGCATCAGCGCCAGGATGTCGCCGCGGAAATTGTCGGGAAACGGCTGCGGCCCTCCGGCCTGGGTCCCCCCGATGATGGTCGGACGATCACCGTCGCTGCCGAAACACGCCGCGAGCGCCAACGGCAATAGCAGGACCGATGCCAAGCTCGCCGCACGTTTCGCCAATCGCCCCACAGATCCCGCTCCCGCTCGAACAGACTAAGGGGACGTTCTAGCCGCAAGGTCGTGCAAAGGGAATTCGCGTCCCCGGGGCTTTGCGACGCACGCACCGTCCCGCCGCCGGGCGTCTCGCGCTTTCGCGCAAGGCGCCGAGACGACGGGCCGGGTCTGAAGTCCTGACGCGGCGGCGGGGCAATGCTTGGGATGCCGCCGCGCAGGATCAGTCGTTAGCTGCGCTTCTCGGTGGTTGCCGGCTTGGTGAGGTCCGGCTGCGCCTTCAGCGACTTCTTCGCCGACAGATGCTTGTGGTGATGGCGATGCGTCCGCACGGTCTTGTGCTCGTCGGGCGTGACCGCTGCGTTGGCATTCAGCGCCTTCGACTTGGTATCCACCTTGGCGTCCGCCTTGACGTCGGCGGGCTTCACGTCGCCGGCCTTCGCGTCGGTCTTGGCATCGGCCTTGATGCCGGTGTCCGGTTTTGCGGCGGTGGTCGAGGCCTTGGTCTGGCTCTGGTCCGCCTTGATCACCGGGGCCGTGGTGGTCTTGCCGGCCTCGGCAGCGAAGGCCGGGGCTGCGATCACGGAAGCGGCGAGCAAGGCTGCGGAAATGGTCTTCAACATGGTGGTCTCCTCTTGGAAGGATCTTGAGGCGGCGCCCTCTCGCCTCCCCTTCGATCGTGGGTGGGAGCCTAGGGGCGGCGCGCTGAACCCTGTCTGAAGCCCCCTGCAGGCTTCCGTTCATCTCGATGACAAGTTTGTCATCTGCGCCCGGGCGAATAGATCGTGCGAAGCGGGAATGTTTTCGCCAGACGGGTGTTCCGGTCTTCGGGCAATCGTGTAGGATCGCCACGTTCCATTCGGGAGAATTTAGATGCGCAAACTCTCAATGCTTGTCGTGCCGGGATTGGTCGCCATGTCGCTGGCGGCCGCGCCGGTGCTGTCCAGCGCCTATGCCGCCGGCAGTGACGAGCCCTCGCCGCCGCCGAAGTCGGACTCCTCGTCCAAGAAGGGCAAGAAGAAGAGCTCTTCCGTCAGCGATCCCAAATTCCTCGCCGCCTATCGCACCGCCTACACGGCGATCTACGACAACCACGACTACACCGGCGCGATCGATCAGCTGAAGTCGCTCAAGCGCGACGACGTCGCCGACGTCGCCAATCTGATCGGCTACTCCTATCGCAAGCTCGGCGACTACCAGTCATCGAAGGTCTATTACGAGCTGGCGCTGAAGGACGATCCGAACCACGTCCGCACCTGGCAGTATTACGGCCTCTGGCAGCTCGAGCAGGGCAACCGCGAACAGGCGCAGTATCATCTGAACAAGATCGCCTCGCTCGCCGGCACCGACAGCTCCGAGTATCGCTCGCTTGCCACGGCGCTCGACAAGCCGACCGGCGCGACGCTCGTCTACTGAGACAATCGCATCTTCGACCTCGCGAACGGGCACAACCTTTCGGTTGTGCCCGTTCGGCTTTCTCGGCTAGCCTCTCGCATCGATTTTCCCAGCAAATTGGTGTGCAATGGACCCGTGGCTGCGATCCGCGATCGACTACATCGGCTCCTGGATCGAATTCCAACTGACGACAATCCAGCAGCCAGGCGTCATCGTCGCATTCGCCCATCGCGGCGAGATCGTCGCCGAGCATGCGTTTGGCCTCGCCAATCTCGACACCGGCGAGAAGCTCACCCCGCGCCACCGCTTCCGCATCGCCTCCCACTCCAAGAGCTTCACCTCGGCCGGCATCATGAAGCTGCGCGAACAGCGCAAGCTCCGGCTCGACGATCCGGTCGGCCAACATGTCGGTGGCCTGCATCCGCGCGTCGCCGAGACCACGATCGCGCAGGTGCTATCGCACAGCGCCGGACTGACGCGCGACGGCGCCGATTCCGGCCAGTTCATCGACCGCCGTTCCTATCTCGACGCGAGAGAGTTGCTCGCGGAATTGAAGCTGCCGACCGCGATCGAGCCCGGCACGCGCTTCAAATATTCCAATCACGGCTTTGGCCTGCTCGGCCTCGTCATCGAAGCGGTGACCAAGCAGCCCTACTCCGCCTGGATCAAGCGCGAGATCATCGAGCCCGCGGGCCTGCGCGAGAGCGAGCCGGACGCGCCCCTTCCCAAAGGCGCATCGTTCGCGCGCGGCCATACGCGAAAGCTGCCGTTCGGCGAACGATGCGTGATCCCCGGCGACAATCCCGCGCACGCGATGGCGTCCGCTGCAGGCTTCGTTGCGACGGCCGGCGACACCGCACGCTTCTTCGCGCAGCTTGCGCCCAATGCGAAGAAGAGCGTGCTCTCGGTCGCAAGCCGCCGCGAGATGACGCGACACCATTGGCGTATCCCGCAGGGCTTCGAGGGCTATTACGGGCTCGGCGTCAATGCCGGCAAGACCGACGGCTGGGACTGGTTCGGCCATGGCGGCGGCTTTCAGGGCTACATCTCCCGCACCTGCGCCATTCCCGCTTGCGAGCTCACGATCAGCATCCTCAGCAACTCCATCGACGGCGCGGCACCGTTCTGGATGGACGGCGCGATGCAGATCTTGCGCGTGTTCAAGGCGCGCGGCACGGCCGACCGGCGCCTGCGCGACTGGACCGGCCGCTGGTGGACGATCTGGGGTGCGAGCGACCTCGTGCCGATGGGCAATCGCGTGGTCGTCGCCAATCCGCAGTTCAACAATCCGTTCATGGATGCCGCCGAGATCGAGGTCACCGGCCGCGACACCGGCAAGCTCGCCTGGGCTGCGGGCTATTCCAGCCATGGCGAGCCGGTGCGCCGTATCCGCGACAAGCGCGGCAGGATCAGCGAGGTCTGGATCGCCGGCGCCAACGTCAAGCCTGCGCGCGTCGTGGCGAAGGAGATCGCCCGTCGATATAAGCCGCGCAAACGGCGGCCTCTTTAATCGGAGCATGATCCTATCGGAAAACCGCTATACACTTTTCCGGATCATGCTCTACTCCCTGATCAGCGCCTCGACCTCGCTGCGAAACGCCTGCCGCGAGCCTCCTTGCGAATAGAACATGTGGCCGCCGGGGTAGACGACGAACTTCACGCGCTGCGTTGCGAAGGCCGGCATCTGATCGAGCACCCGCTTCGTTCCGAAATAGGGCGTGGCAAGGTCGAACAGGCCGTGCGCGACCAGCACGTTCAGCTTGGCATCAGTGGCGAGGATCTGGCGCAGCTCGGACACCGATTGCGGCGGGTTGATGCCACGGCCGAAATCCCAGTGACCTTCCACGGTGCCGTTCAGGACTTCATAGGAGCCGTCGGGCCGCCAGTTGAGCTTGCGCGAGAGCACGTCGACCGCGGCGCTCGTCAGCGGCGCCTGGAGCGCGTCGCCCGAGGGGTCGCCGAACCGCGAGCTGCTCGAATCCGGATAGGGATCGAAGCCGCGCACCGAGGCATCGTAACGTCCCGTCACCTTGCCGTTCTTGCGGTCGAATTCGCGGCGGAACTCACCGACGTCGAAGCGGCCGGCGAGCCGGCGGCTCACCGCCTGGTCGATGCCGGTGAGCGCGGCGACCTTGTCGGCAAGACGATTGGTGGCCTCCTTGTCCGCCTCGCCCTTGACGAGGTCGGCCAGGAATTCGCCGCGCGCGTAGGCCTCGACGTCTGCGAGATCGGCGCGCTTGACCGGCCCTTTGGCCTCGCGCGCCACCGCCACATAGCTCGGCAAGGTCGCGACATATTGCAGGAGGCTGGTGCCGGTGAACTCGCGGAAATCCAACAGCGGCGACACCAGGATCAGGCCCTTGACGCCGACGCCGTGCTGGAGCTGCAACTGGCGCACCACCTTCGGCCCACGAATGCCGCCATAGCTCTCGCCCGCGACGTATTTCGGCGAGGTCAGCCGGTCGTGCTTCTCGAGCCAGCGGCGGATCACCAGCGCGATCGCGTTGACGTCGCCGTCGACGGAGTAGAACGATTTTCGTGCGTCCTCGCCGCTTGCAATGAAGCGGCTGTAGCCCGTGCTGACGGGATCGATGAAGACGAGATCGGTGAAATCGAGCCAGGTCTCCGCGTTCGGCTTCACCTCGGGCGAGGCTGACGGCGACAGCCCTTCGCCGTCGAGCGGCAGCCGCCATGGACCGGCCGCGCCGAACTGGAGCCACGCCGAGGACGCGCCGGGCCCGCCATTGAACAGGAACGTGACCGGGCGCGTGGCACGGTCGGCGCCGTCGAGCTGGTAGGACGTATAGGCGATGTCGGCCAGCGGCTCGCCCTTGCCGTCGAACACCCGGATGGAGCCGGCGGTCGCGGCGAAATTGAGGGTGCGGCCGGGCAGATCCAGCTTCTGCTTCGTGGTGGAATCCGGGGGGAGACGGTGCGGCTCGGCCGCGGACGGCGAGGCCTGCGTCGCGCTTTGCGGATTGGCGGCGCGCCCACCCTTCTGTGCCGCCGGCGATGCCGCCTCGGAGCGCGGCTGCGGCGGATCATCCGCGCGCGCGACACTCGCGAGCGCGGCCGCGGACACGGCCAGCGCGAGCCCGGTTCGTCGCAGCGTCGGCAAGATCGTGAACATGATCGTTCTCCCTGCCCGGCTGTCACAGCCGGCGCGCATCGAACTAGCGCGGAATTGCGACGCTTTGCGGGATCACCGGTCCGATGGGCAAGTAAGGCGCGCGGGCTGGCTCAAATCAACCCGTTTTGTTCTCTGGATCGACAATCGCCCGTTTGCCTTGAGAGGCGGTCATCCTCGACAATGGAGCCCCAGGTCGTATAGACGAGCCCGGCGGAACTTCCTCCAGCAAGCGGCCTGCCCGACAAGCCATGACCAAGCCCCAGCGATACGACCGCATCGCCTTCGTCGCCAGCCCGAGCAGCGAGGCGCAGGCCGCCTTCAGCCAGCTCACCAGGGACTATGGCAATTGCGACCCCAGGGAGGCCGACGTCGTGGTTGCGCTGGGGGGCGACGGGCTGATGCTCCAGACGCTGCACCAGAACATGCGCACGGGAAAGCCGATCTACGGCATGCATCGCGGCACCGTCGGCTTCCTGATGAACGAATACGCGACGCACGATCTGCGCGCGCGGCTCGAAACGGCTCATGAATCCGAGATCAATCCGCTCCTGATGCGTGCAACCGACGTCAACGACCGCGTCCACCTGCACCACGCCATCAACGAGGTCTACCTGTTCCGGCAGACCTCGCAGGCGGCGCGCCTGCGGATCCTGATCGACGAGCGCGAGCGCATGCCCGAGCTGATCGCCGACGGCATCATCGTGGCGACGCCGGCCGGCTCGACGGCCTACAATCTGTCGGCGCAGGGACCGATCCTGCCGATCAACGCCGCCCTTCTGGCACTGACCCCGATCAGCGCCTTTCGCCCGCGCCGCTGGCGCGGGGCGCTGCTGCCCAACACCGCCTATGTCGTGATCGAGGTGCTGGAGGACGACAAGCGTCCGGTCGCGGCCGTCGCCGACCATGAAGAGGTCCGCAGGGTCCGGCGCGTCGAGGTCCTGTCCGACAAGAGCATCTCGATGCGCATGCTGTTCGACCCCGGCCACAGCCTGGAAGAACGCATTTTGCGCGAGCAGTTCGGCTACTGAGCCCCCGCCCCCCGCGCGCTGCGGGAGCCCGGTCGCAACCCTTCGTTAACCCTCGCCACGATATGGTTAACGAAGGTTGACCGCTTTGGCCCGGGCGTCATGTTCCGTATCGACTTCAACAAGCTGCGCTTCCTCGTCTGTGACGACAATCCGCACATGCGCCGCATCCTGCGCACGCTGCTGCATTCGTTCGGCGCGCGCGAGGTCTATGAAGCCGAGGACGGCGCCACCGCGCTCGAAATGTACAGCCATTACGTGCCCGATATCGTCATCACCGACTGGGCCATGCCAATCTTCGACGGGCTCGAGCTCGCGCAGATGATCCGGCAGCCGGAGTCCAAGGGCAACCCCTACGCGCCGATCATCATGCTGACCGGCCATTCCGAGAAGCGCCGCGTCACCGTGGCGCGCGATGCCGGCGTCACCGAATTCCTGGCCAAGCCGATCTCGGCCAAGGGGCTCTATCAGCGCATCCTCAACGTGGTCGCCAATCCCCGCCCCTTCATCAAGACCAAGACCTATTTCGGGCCGGACCGGCGCCGCAACACCAATTCCGCCTATATGGGCCCCGAGCGCCGCGTCGGCGAAAAGCACGAGGTGCTCCAGCAGCCCTCGCTGCTCGACAAGGCCCGCTCATCCATCTAGCGCAACGTCTTCAGACGAGGCAGGCATCATGGCGAAGAACAGCGCAAAGGACATCGAGGTCACGGCCTTCGCCACGCATCAACTCATCACGCAGCCCAACCCGCTGCGGAAAGTTCTGCGCCGGGTCGAAGACAAGGACATGGACGATCCGATCGGCCGCGCCGAGCAGGCGCTGGCGGGCCTGTCCGGCGAGTTCAAGGACTGGATGACGACCGAGGTCAATCGTCTGTCGGCCGCCTATGTCGCCATCCGCAATGACGGCTTCACCAAGGAGCGGCGCGACGAGCTGTTCCGCGCCGCGCACGACATCAAGGGCGACGCCGCGACCTTCGGCTATCCGGCCGCGGCCGGAATCGCCGAGAGCCTGTGCCGCGTCATCGAGCACGCGCCTGATCTGGAAAAGGTGCCGGCCGAACTGTTCACGCACCACATCAACGCCATCCTCGCCATCGTGCACGAGAACACCAGGCTCGACAGCATCAGCGTCTCCGCCGAGCTCAGCCGCCGCCTGCGCAAGGTCGCCGACGACTATCTCGCCCATGTCAATCGCGACCGCCCCGAGCATCTCGAGGTGATCCTGGCACCGAGCATCGCGCCGACGGAGTAAGGGCTCGGCTCTATCACCACGATCAGAATCGTAGGGTGGGTTAGCGTAGCGTAAACCACCACTTCTCTATTTGCGTGGAAAGCAAAGAGGTGGGTTACGCCTGCGAGCTGCGCTTCGCGCAGCCGCAGGGCTAACCCACCCTACGGCAGCTCGCTACGCGGCGATCAGATCGCCATACAGCGGATCGATCGCATCGTCCGCGACCAGCTCGTCGCAGAACAGCCTTGCCTCCTCCCGCGCGGATTCGGTGGCGAAGCGGCGCAGCAGGACCATCAGCGGCTCGGTGACGCCGCGGTCGGTCTCGCAATGGGTGAGCACGCGCTCGACCATGCGCCGGCGCAGCCGCACCGCGCCGTCGTCGCTGTCGACGAAGCCCTGCTCGTGGCAGGCATCGAGCGCGACCTGGAACGCCGCGAACGTCGCCTCGGGAAGCCCGGCGCGGCGCAGCAGCGCGTGCAGGCTGTTGCCGCCGCGGTCGTGCAGCAGCGCGGTGACGCGCGCCAGCGGCAGGTCGGCAAGCTCGGCCAGCGCCGCGTCGAAGAGGTCGAGATTGCTCGACAACAGCGCGCGCAAGATGAGACCCGCCGTGAGCTGGCCGGTGATGCGCAGGTGTCGCACCAGGCCCTGCATATCCTCGCCGCGCGAGCGCGATGCGATATTCATGGTGGAGCGGTCGCGCGCCTCGAGCGCGATGCGTTCGGCGCGGTCGGCGCTGAGCCAGTTCCGCGCCACGACGAACTGCGCCAGCGTCTCGGAGAGTTTCGCGACCAGCGCGGCGCGGGTTGCGGACGGCAGATCGTCCAGCACCAGCATCGCCTCGCGGATCGCGGCGAGATGGCCGTGGCGCTCGACGATGCGATCCCAGGAGAACGGCGCAAGCTCGGCGTTGGGATTTTCGATCAGCTCCAGCGCGGCCGCCGCGCAGCCGACTTCGGCGATGGCGGCGCAGACCGAGACCGGCAGCGCGATGCGGCGTGCGACCGCGCATTGCACCTCGTGATTGCCGGTCGCGACGAGGTCGACGAGATCGGCGTCGATCAGCAGCGGGGAATGTTCGAGCACGGGCAGCGCGACGGTCGGCTGGTCCGCCGACAGCGCCCGCACGATCGAGGCCGGCGCATCCGTGCTGCGCGCAAAGGCCTCGGCCATCGCCTGCCGCACCAGCGGCGAGGGATCGTCGAGCTGCATCAGAAGCGCGCCTTCGGCGGCGATGCGGTCGTCTGTCGAAAGGTCTGAGATCAGCCAGGCCCGGGCCAACGCCCGTGTGGCCTCGGCCCGCTCGCCGGCGGGCGCCGTCCTGATCCAATTGATGAACTGCCGAACAATCATGCTGCTTCCGGCTTACACAACAAACGAAATTGGTGACGGCTCGTCACCTGCAACACAAAATAAACCACGACGCTTAACAAAGCGTTCACCATAACTGGCTGGTTTTATTGACGTTTTGTTAAGGGAACAAAGGCGCTTGGCGTGCGTGCCCCGGACGCAGCGCAGCACGAAGTGATGCGAGCTGAGCCGGGGGCCATTTCCGACAGGAAGATTTGCTGCGGCATGGGTCCCGGCTCTGCGCAGCAGCGTTTCACGCTGCGGCGCGTCCGGGACACGAGACCTCGATTAGCTCGAGAACGTGCCGCTGCGATCGCTGAACAGATCGAGCGGCTGCGGCGGCCGCACATCCGGCGTCGCGGATGCGACTGACGTGAGCGAGGCGTTGTTGCCCCACAGCTTCTGCACCGTGGTCGAAACCGGCTGCGTGGCATCGCCGGGCTGATAGATCGAACGAAACACCGGCGTGGTCGGGGCATTGTCCGCGACCGTCGTCGGCGATGTCGCACTGACGGGCGTCACCGCGCGTGTGTTCGGGAAGGTCTGGAGATAGGCGGCGTTGTCGATGACAGGTGCGGTCGGCTGCACGCCGCTCGCGCTCGCAACCTCCGTGGTCGACGGCGTGCCGCCATACATCGCCATCGCGCTGCGGGTCGTTTTCGAATTGGCCGCGCTGGCATAGCGCGAGTCCAGCACCGAATAGACTTCGGAGACGCTGCGGGCGCGGCCGTCCCTGGCATAAAAAATCGAACGGTTGGCGGATGCCGCATTGGGAAACAGCCGCGCACCGACCGCTTGCGGATTGTCCTCGGCATTGGCAATCAGTTTCGCGGCCCCGCCGACGCCCATGAAATGCGCCATGTAGAGTTCGCTGTCGCTCGGCCTGCGCCCGAGCAGGCCCGTCAACTTGAAACTGTTCGACTGCGTCAGCGCTGCCGCCATGCTGGAGGCGGCCTCGGGATCGTCGCGCAGCTTCATGATCGACCGCTTCATCGCGGGATCGTCGACGGCGTAGCCGCCCGACGTGGTCCTGGAGATCGCGTTGGCATAATTGCCATAGCCGAGCTGGGGGCCCGCCTCCTTCACCGTGCCGAGCCAGGTCTGGTCGATGAACTGGTAGAGCCCGTGCGCGGATGACGTCGTTGCACCCGCCGTCGGATCGAAATCCGATTCCATCTTGGCGGTGGTCAGCATGTACTGGAAGCTGACGCCGGAGACATTCGAGGCCTGCTTGATCGCACCGGCGACGCGCGCCCGCGACGGATCGAGAACCGCCGTCTGCGTGGCACTGGAATTGTCGACCGACATGATGAAGTGCCCGCCCCGCGCGGCGTTGAGCAGCGCCGGCAATTCGGCGCCTGTCGTCTCACCGTGGGACAGGTATGGTTAATGCGGGGTTAAATGGGCTCTCCCCGCCCGCCCCGTCATTCCGGGGCGCACCGCAGGTGCGAGCCCGGAATCCATTGAGCCGCGCGTGATGCCTTGCGATGGATTCCGGGCTCGCGCTGCGCGCGCCCCGGAATGACAGCGAGCTACTTCTTGTAGACCGCGTTCGGGTCGAACAGCCGCTCCGCATCGGCGAAGACCAGCTTCGCCCCGCCGCCTTCGGCCTCGACCTTGCGATAGAAGCAGGATCGCCGCCCGGTGTGGCAGGCCGCGCCGATCTGCTCGACACGGATCCAGACCGCGTCCTGGTCGCAATCGGTCCGCATCTCGATCACGCGCTGGGTCTGACCCGAGGTCTCACCTTTTCGCCACAAGGCATTGCGTGAGCGGCTGAAGTACCAGGCCTCGCCGGTCGCGATCGTCTTGCGCAGCGCCTCCTCGTTCATGTGCGCGACCATGAGCACATCACCGGTGGCGACGTCGGTCGCGACGCAGGTCACGAGGCCGCTCGCGTCGAAGCGCGGGAGGAAGGACAACCCTTCCTCGATCTCATGGGAGTGAGCGGACATAGCGACCCTCGCCGTTAACTTGCGAGGTCAGCGCTGCAGGCCTCGCACCAGGGACAGGAAACGGGCCTGCTCCGCAGGGTTGTCGCAGAACATGCCGGTGAAGCGGCTGGTGAAGGTGGAGGCGCCATGCTTGGCGACGCCGCGCACCGACATGCAGGTATGCTCGGCCTCGATCAGCACCGCGACGCCGCGCGGCTTGAGGACCTCGTCGATCGCAGCCGCGATCTGCGCCGTCAGATGCTCCTGGGTCTGGAGCCTGCGGGCGAAGATGTCGGTGAGGCGGGCGAGCTTGGACAGGCCGACGACGCGTTCCACCGGCGTATAGGCGATGTGCGCCCTGCCGTAGAACGGCATCATGTGATGCTCGCATTGCGAGGTGAACTCGATGTCGCGCACCAGGACGAAATCGTCATAGCCCGCGGTCTCGCCAAAGGTGCGGTCGAGCACCTCGGCCGGGCATTGGTGATAGCCCTGATAGAGCTCGTCGAAAGCCTCGACCACGCGGCGCGGCGTGTCGAGCAGGCCCTCGCGCTCGGTGTTCTCGCCGATATAGGCGAGCAGCGTCTTCACCGCCTGTTCGGCCTCGGCGCGCGCCGGGCGCGGCTGATCGGCGCGGACGGCGGCCGCGAGGAATTCGGCGGGATCAAGCTCGGCCGGTCGGCTCTCGGGCTGCCGGTCGGAGGGCATGTTGGGGCGGATGGATTTGATGGTCGCGTCCATGTCTACTCCGTTCGACGGCCTTGCGGCCGGAGTGTCACCGGCAGACGGGGCGGCATGCCGCCGGACGCCTGAAGAGAACAAGTTGAACCCGGCGAAATGGTCCTCATCTCTCCCGTCGGCCGCATGGCCTATCGCCACCGCCGCTGGACTGTTTTTCCGCCAGTTCCGACCCTATATAGGACCGTGGACGGCGCCCGCCAAGGCCGATCCGATGCGGAAGTGCTGGACTCCATCACATGCTGAACGACATCTACAACAAGCGGATCATCGAGTTGGCCGGGAATATTCCGCGCCTCGGACGGCTGCCGGACCCCGATGCCTCCGCCACCGCCCACTCCAAACTGTGCGGCTCGACCGTGAAGATCGATCTCAAGATGGAGGGCGACAGGGTCACCGACTTCGCCCATGACGTGAAGGCCTGCGCGCTCGGACAAGCCTCCTCATCCATCATGGCAAGTCGCATCGTCGGCTCGACTGCGAGCGAACTCCGTGAGTTACGCGAAACTGTTCGCAAGATGCTGAAGGAGAACGGTGCGCCTCCTGAAGGCAAATGGGAGGAGATCAAGTTCCTCGAGCCGGTCCGCGACTACAAGGCGCGGCACGCCTCGACGCTCCTGACCTTCGATGCGGTGGTCGACGCCATTGGCCAGATCGAAGCCAAGGCCAAGCAGCCGGCTGCGGCGCAGGGCTGAACTCCCCGGAACGACACGGGGCGTCGCAAAGCGACGAACCCGGAATCACTATCAAGATTTCAGAGCTTACTTCTGCGTCGCCGGAGCCGGCGCGGCCACGCCACCGGTCGGCACCAAGGCTTCGGCCGTCTTGGTCGACTTGGCAGGCTGCGACTGCTCCGGTTCCGCGCCGAACCTTGCCTGAGTCTTCGGCGCAAGCTCCGCCATTGCCGGCGCAGAGATGTCCACATGCGGCAGCACGTCGGCGACGAGGTCGGTCGTCACGAGATTGGTGAGCTTCAGTTCGCCGGCGTCCAGCTCATGCAGGTCTTCCCAGGGCGGCACGCTGAGCGCGAGCGACAGCAGGTCACCGGCTCCGCCCATGTCGAAGGTGTATTTGGCAAGCCGGCCGATGTCGCGTTCCACGATCATCAGGTCCTGCGCGCTGTAGCTCGCTGCCTTGGCATCGTCGGCGCGGTCGCCCATCCAGATCTGGTGGACGCGGACATGGGCAGCTTCGGGCACGTAGCGCTTCTTGCCGGCCAGCAGCAGGAACACACACATGGATTCGCAATAGGCCTCTGGCGCAACCGCCGGGCGTGCGGACTGCCCGCCGCGGAGACTTACGCCGACCGTGGTCAGGAGTCCGAGATTGCGGAAGCGTCGGCCGAGGGTGATCGCGTCGTTGACGGAACCGCCGCTGGAATCGAGCACCACGGTGGCGCCGCCGAGCTGCCGTCCGCGGGAAAACTCCTCGAAATCCTTCGGTGTGTCAGCGGTGATGATGCCGACCGCGCTGACCCAGCCGCGGCAGTTCGGCTCGCAGGCAATCCAGTTGAACTTCATCGGCAGCTTGCGCTCTTCGAGAGCAACACCCGCGCGGGCCGATGACCCGAGTGTCGCGACGGCGCCAGCCAGCACGACTCCACAGACGGCGGTTCCCACCAGCAACCAGCCGCGAAGATTAAGGGAGTTCAGAAGTCTCAATCTGGTTCCTTCCCCAAGCCCCTAAGGTCCCTAACAATCCTTGGTAGCGCCCTCTGAGTCCATCATACAGGCGTATGTTTCTACACATGGACGTCACAAAAATGGTATCCGTGGGAATACAGATCGTCCACAGGTACTTGCTGCACTGCTCCCAAAAAGCACGCAAAATATGGCGCGCAAACAACAGCTTACAGTTCCCTGCGCCGGAACCGTGCAACACCTCGCCTAACCTCGCAGCACATCGCACATGAAGCATTCAGCCTGCGGGCATTGTTCCAGTTCCGTCGAAGGGGCGTTTCGGCTCCCGCGCAGATTCGGCCGTGCGTTGATTTGGCTTTACCGGCACACGCTGTCGCCCCTGGTCGGTTACAATTGCCGGCATCTGCCGACTTGCTCCGTCTATGGCGACGAGGCGATCGAACGGTTCGGGCTCTGGGCCGGCGGCTGGATGACGCTTGCGCGCCTGCTGCGCTGCAATCCGTTCGGCACGTCGGGCATCGACAATGTACCGCTCACGGCACCGCCAGGCGCGCACTGGTATCTGCCATGGCGCTACGGCCGCTGGCGCGGCGTCAATGCATCCTGAGATTGCTGTGATGCTTTGCGCATCGGTGGCCTGAGGGGAACCGCAAGCTTTCTTCCCGCGTTGTTTCGATGCTCCCCCGGGAGGAAACAACAATGCGCTGGAAAATCAGCCCTCATCTTCACTTCAGGCCTTTTCACTTCAGGCTTTCTCACTTCAGGCCTGGGCCCACCCCCGGCTCCAGGCGGCACCACGACCCCAGAACCCTGGATCTGCTCGCGATCGTCGCCTTGCTCGCGCTCGTGCTTGGCTCCGGCTGGTATCTGGCGACGAGCTTAGCCACCGCGCCGAGCACGACGGCGTTCATCGTGCCAAGCCAGAGCGTGCACTGGTAATTAGCGGAACCAGTAAAAGCGCCCGGGCGGCGGCGGGATCGGCTCGGGCGGCCGCAGCCGTTTCGGACGCGGCGGCTTCGGCGTCGGATCGGCCGACGAGGTGGCCTCCCCGCCCGGCGCCGTTTCGGTACCCGGCACCCTCACCGCCAGCAGCAAATTGGACTCGTGCATTCGCCAGCGGTAGCCGACGCCGAAATCGATCGGCTGGGCCCGCGTGAACAACTCGGAATAGCGCTCCTGGTAGCGGCCGGGGAATTCGTCGATCGGCCCGAGATAGCGGCCGAACGGGAAGAATCGCCATTGCCGCGCGCCGTAGTTCGCAAGCGGAATACCGGAATCGTCCTGGATGATGGTGGCGCTGTTGGCGAGCAGCCAGTCGCGAACGACGGTGAAGTTTCCGGAGTGCATGAGATAGGACGCACTCTTGAGCAGGCTGTTGCCGGGCCCGAGCGTCTCGCAGAATTTCAGGAATCCGGTGTTGCGCGCGCCGGCATTGGAGAGGTCGGTCGAGAAATAATACAGCGTGCGCGCCTCGCCATCGCTGCCGGCGAAGGTGATGCGAACGCCGCGCGTCGCGTTGCGCCCCGGATTGTCGTCGCCGACATGCAAGCCCCCCTTGTCGTCGAGCGCGATCATCTCGACGTTGCGGATGGTCTTGCCGGAGCGCGCGAGGAAGACATAGAGGATCGGCAAGGTGCCGTTGACCTGGTTGGCGTGCAGGTCGACCTTCATCTGCTTGGTGATGAAGAAGGAAAAGCTCAGGATCGAGCCGAGCGAGCGCTCGACATTGTAGAGCGCCGCGCCGACCGCGCCGCGCGGCAGCCGCGTCAAATCGGGCACGGCGCCGACCGGCTCCAGCGCGCCGAGCACGTAGGTGCTGGCCTTGGAATGGAAAGCGTTGGCGTAGAGGAAATCGGGGCCGCTGAACATGTAGAACATGGTCGGCCGGGGCGCGGCGAGATTGACGTCGGCCCAATCGCGAATCTTGGAGAGCTGGCGCTGTTCGAGCTGGGCGAAGGCGCCGTCGAAGAATTTTGCATGGCGCTGCCAGCCCGGATCCTTCGTGAGCGGCACCAGCGGCGAGTCCGCCGAAGGCTGCATGCCCGCGAGGAAGCGCGCGGTGTCATCGAAGCTCACCTCGGCGGCGTGCGCGGACGAGACGGCCGCAGCCAGCAGGGCAAGAGCTGTGGCCGCAATTCTGAGGGGACGAAACATGTCTATGCGCGATCGTGTGAATTGTCAGCGGCGACCGGCCGCCTGCGGAAAACAGCATAAATCAACAGGCCCGAGAGCATGACGAGCATCCCCGCGAGCGACTGCAGCGGCCGCTCGGTCAGCAGGTAGTACATCATGAACGCGGTCACGAGCAGGAAAACCAGCGGCGTGAACGGGTATCCCCAGGCGCGATAGGGTCGCGGCAGATCGGGATCGGTGATGCGCAGCTTGATGACGCCGGCGACCGTGAAGAACGAGCAGAACAACAGTGCGAACTGGATGAAGTCGAGCACCGCCTCGAAGCTGCGCGTGAACAGCAGCAGATTGGCGACGGCGAGCTGGAACAGGATCGCATAGGCCGGCGCGCCGCTCGCCGATCGCTTCGAGAACACGCGCAAGGCGGGAATGTCCTCCCCCATCGTCATCATCACGCGCGGGCCGATCCACATCATGGCGCTGATCGAGGAGATCAGGCCAACGCAGATCATCGCGCCGACGATCCGACCACCGAGGCTGCCGAAGATGGCGCTACCGGCGACGCTGGCGACATCGAGCTGACCGGCAAGCGCACCGACCGGCGTCGAATGGAGAAACACCGCGTTCAGCGCGACGTACAGCACGAGCACGATCAGCGTCCCCGCCAGCAGCGCGCGCGGCAGATTCCGCTGCGGCATGTTCATCTCGCCGATGATGTAGGTCGCGGCGTTCCAGCCCGAGAACGAATACATCACGAAGACGAGCCCGATCGCAAACGGCGCGCTGACGATGTGGGCGAGATCGCCCGGCTGCGGCGCGAACGTGATCGGCTGCGGGGCAGCGATGACGAAGCCGGCGACCAGGAAGGCGACGATCAGCGCGACCTTGATGATCGTCGCGATCAGCTGGAAGGTCGAGGAGTGCCTGACGCCGGTCAGTTGCACGAGCGAGACCAGCCACACCACGGCGATGGCGAGCGGGATCGGGGGCAGATCGGGCACGACAGATTTGGCGTATTCGCCGAACGCCATCGCGGCGAGCGCAACGGGCGCGGCAAAGCCCACCGTCGCCGACACCCAGCCGGCGAGAAAGCCGAAGGCGGGATGATAGGCGCGACCGAGGAAATTGTACTCCCCGCTCGAGCGCGGAAACATCGCCCCGAGCTCGCTATAGGCGAACACGCCGCACAGCGCGACGATGCCGCCGACGGTCCACAGCAGCAGGATCGAGAAGCCGGACGGGATGTCCTTGACCTGGAAGCCGAGGCTGGTGAAGACGCCGACCCCGATCATGTCGGCCACGACGATGGCGGTTGCGACCAGAACTGAGACCCCGGTCCCGCTTCCGGTCAGCCGGCCAGTCCAGGGCGCGGTTCCCGCATTTGATGCCGTCATCGGGGTCCTTAACCTCAGGCGTCGTGCCTCATGGGCGCATCGTGCAGGTTGGCCCAGTCAATTCAAGCAGGGTTAACAAGGGCTAAATGAGGCGACGGAAGCGGGTAATCGAGCACCGCTTATTCCGCCCCCGAGCGATAAAGCGGCGCCCGCCCCGGGAAATCCCGTTCCTCCTCCCCACAATCAGGACACGATTGCATGGTCCTTTTGAGCGTTCCGGATGTGGGGAAGTTTCTCCGGACACTTAACGTCACCTAAACGCCAGCGGCGCAATTGTCTTGAGATGCCGATGGACGTGACTTTGGGGTCATGGGTGGATGGTCGGGGCCGTTCCGAAATTGAGAGCTGACATGCGTGCCGACCGGACGACGTCCGGTGCGCGCGGTCATGCGCTCCGGATCGGCCTGATCTCAGCCTTGGTGCCGCTCTCCCTGACACTGGTTCAATGCGGCAAGGCGCCCAATCCGGCGGCGCTCGCCGCGAACTCGCAGGCCAATGTTCAGGTCGTTGCGAAGACAAATCAGCAAGTCGCGAGCGGCGACACGTTCGAGGATCGCTTCCCGGCTCCGCAATTCGGGGAGCGCTTTCCCTCGGCGAGCGAGAGTTTTCTGCAGCGGCAGATGTCGGACTTCTCGCCGAAGCGCGCCGTGCAGCAACCGTCGCCGGAGCAGGCTCCCTACAGGGTCGCTTCGCTCGAGCCGCAGGTCCCCTACAAGCGTTCGCCCCGCGACGACCTGACGACGCTCGTCAGCATGAAATCGTCGGCCTTTCCCTATTTCGGCAACAACCCCGCCTCCGACGCGCCGTTCCTCAACATCGCCAAGGGCGACCGCCGCGGCCATCGCAGCTATTCCGGTCGCGTGTTCTGGCAGGACGAGACCTACAATGACAGCCGCGTGCTGATGCACGTGCCCGAGCATTTCGACGGCCGCAAGCCGGGCGTGATCGTGGTGTTCTTCCATGGCAATGGCGCGACGCTCGAACGCGACGTGCGTGAACGCCAGCTGGTGCCGAAGCAGGTCACCGATTCCGGCGCCAATGCCGTGCTGCTTGCCCCACAGATGGCGGTCGATGCCGCCGATTCCAGCGCCGGCAAGTTCTGGCAACCGGGCGGCTTCAAGCGCTTCATGGCGGAATCGGCCGACCACCTCGCCCGCGTCACCGGCGATCCCAACAGCGCCCGCGCCTTCGCCAACATGCCGATCGTGATCGTCGGCTATAGCGGCGGCTTCCTGCCGACGGCCTGGAGCCTGGAGGTCGGCGGCATCAGCGACCGCGTCCGCGGCGTCGTGCTGCTCGACGCCGTCTATGGCGAAATGGACAAGTTCGCGTCCTGGATCGAGAGCCACCGTTCCGGCTTCTTCGTCAGCGCCTACACCCGCCACACCGCGCGGCGCGACCGCGAGCTGATGAGCATGCTCCGGCAGAAGGGCATCAGTGTCGCCGAGGACATGGACGGCCCCTTGCGTCCCGGCAGCGTGGTGTTCGTGGAGACCGGCGACGGCATCACCCATCGCGACTACGTCACCCGCGCCTGGACGCGGGATCCACTCAAGGACGTGCTGGTGAAGATGTCGGCGACGCCGGCGCTGGCGCTGACCCGCGTGGCGGCCACCAGTTCCGCCGCATCGAGCCGATAGGTTTGGATATTGGTGCAGCCGGTGTCCGGCTGCATTGCCTGCAATTCCCTCAGGCTCTGATCAAAATGTAATGTTGATGGTCGAAATCCCCGGAAGCCACCGGATTGCTTCCGCCAGCAAGGCTCATACTTTGCCGGCCAGTTTGTGATTGGAATTTCGCGGGGACAGGCAGTGCGTCAGGGATTGTACAAGGTCGACTTCCACACCGTTCATGGAACGGGCTGCGGCGTCGTCTACGTGATGGATGGCAAGATGCGCGGCGGCAATTCCGCTTTCGCCTTCATCGGCACCTATACGGGCGAAGGCGACAGCATCAAGGTCAAGATATCGACCCAGCGCTACAACGACGACCCCTCCTTCAAGGCTCTGTTCGGCACCGACCGGATCACGCTGGCGCTCGCCGGCCGGGAGGACGGCGACAACGCGGAATTCGAAGGCAACGCGCTGCAGGCGCCGGGCGTTGCCTTCCGGGCCGTGCTGAGCCGGATCAGCGACTGAGCATCAGCTCATTCGAGATTAGCTCTTGTAAGTATTAGCTCTTGGGCAGCTTCGGAATGCTCTCGGCAAAGCCGTTGAAGCAGGCCAGCCGCTCGTCCTCTTCCTTGAAGAAGCGGCAATCGGCGTAGCCCTTGGCCTTCGCCGGCTTCGGCTTCGGCGCTGGCGCGATCACCGCGTCGTAGCAGTTGAGGCGGTCCTTGGTGCCGTCGTCGAGCTCGAGGCAGGCCTGGAGCCTGGCCGCGATCGACTGCGGCTTGCCCTTCGGCGCTGCGGCCGGCTTGGCCGCCGCCTCTTTGGTCCCTTTGGGCTTGACCTGCACCAAGGGCTTGTCCCCCACCATCGGTGGCTTGTCGGCTTGCGCAAACGCGGAGGCTGAATAGAGCACCGCGGCAACCGCCAGAATCATCCTCATTTCAGTCAACTCTCTTTGGTCCCCATGACCGGCGTTCTAGCGCTCCCGCGCGCGGTTTGCCAAGCACATTGCGTACACGAAGCCGCGGGATTCAGGCCGTTGCAGCCGCAGGCCGGGGCCGGGTCAGGACCACCAGGATCAGCGCCAGCACGACGAAACCGACCGCGACGAAGCCGAGCGCATGCAGGAGTTCGCGGGCGAACAGCAGCCCGCCGACGGCGGAGCCGACCGCCTGGCCGATATAGAGAACGGACGTATTGAGCGCGACGGTTGCCGATGCCAGCGGCGGCGCGGCCGCGACCAGCCGCACCTGCTGCATCGAATTGGTCGAGGCAAAGCCGAGGCCCCAGATCGCGACCCCGACCGTCATGAAGGCAAGCGTGCCCGCGCCGAGCGCCCAGCCCGTGATGCCCGCGAGCAGCAGGCAGGTGAACAGCAGCGAGGTCCGATACGGTCCCGAGGTGTCGACGATGCGGGTGGCGATGACGACGCCGAGGAAGCCGCAGACGCCGTAAAGCGCGAACACCATGCCGATCGCATCGGGACCGGCGCCGGTGAGCTTCTTGAGCAGCGGGCCCATGAAGGTGAACACCACGAACTGCCCCGACATCTGCAGCATGGTGATCGCCAGCAGCAGCAGAACCGTCCTGTTGCGGCCGACCTCGCGCCAGGTCTTCAAATCCACCGGCGCGCCCTTCAGGCCTGCTGGAAGCCGCAGCAGCAGCAACAGGAAGCTGATGCAACCGAGCACGCCGATCTCGCCATAGGCCGCGCGCCAGCCGTAGCGGCTGGCAATGAAGGTGATCAGCGGAAGGCCGACGGCGGCAGCCAGCGACCAGCCGAGGAAGATATAGGCGATGGTGCTGCCCCGCCGCTCCACCGGCACGATCAACGCCGCCGTGCCGGCGGCCTGCGGCGTGTAGAGCGCACCGACCGCGAGCATCACGAGACGGATGGCGAGGAGGCTGGTGTAATCGGGTGCAAAGGCCGAGGCGAGATTGCCGAAGGCGAGCACCGCCAGCGTCGTCGTGAGCAGCGTCCGCCGTTCGATGCGGCTCGTCAGCCAGGCCGTCAGCGGCGAGCCGATGCACAGCGTGATCGCGGCGAAGGTGATGAGGAGCCCGGCTGCATGAATGCTGACGTCGAGCCCCGTCGCCAACTCCGGCAGCATGCCCGCCGGCGCCAGCACCGAGCAGCCGGTGACGAGATTGCCGAGCATCAAGGCGGTTGGCGCGAAACGCGGGGCGCGTGCATTTTCCATGCAAGTGCATGTAGAGCAGCCGCCGGGCCAGTTAAAGGGCCGGTGCGAAATAGTTCGTGCGCACGCCCGTTTTATGCGCCGATTTTCTTGGAATTGCCGGATTGCGCAGGCCGAATCGCCTGATATATCGCTCGTTCCCGCTTACCTGCGCTCGTTCGCAGGAGTGAGCCTCAGGAGAAAAGCAATGACCGACCAGTCCAAGGACCAGCCGAAGTCCGAATCCGGCTTCCAATATTCCCTCAGCAATCTGAAGCCCGTGACCCCCGCCGCCAAAGTTACCCTCACCTTCCCGGACGGCGCCCAGCGCCAATACGACCAGAGCATCACCGGCCTCGATATCGCCAAGGGCATCTCGCCGTCGCTGGCCAAGCGCACGGTCGCGATGGCGCTCGACGGCGTGGTCGCCGACCTCAACGATCCCATCGAGGCCGACGCCAAGCTCGAGCTGATCAGCCGCGACGATCCGCGCGCGCTCGAACTGATCCGCCACGATTGCGCCCACGTGCTCGCTGAGGCCGTGCAGACGCTGTGGCCGGGCACGCAGGTCACCATCGGTCCCGTGATCGAGAACGGCTTCTATTACGACTTCTTCCGCAACGAGCCGTTCACGCCGGAAGACTTTGCCGCGATCGAGAAGAAGATGCGCGAGATCATCGCGCGCGACAAACCTTTCACCAAGGAAGTCTGGGATCGCGAGAAGACCAAGCAGGTGTTCCGCGACAAGGGCGAGGCCTTCAAGGTCGAGCTGGTCGACGCCATTCCCGGCACCGAGCCGATCAAGATCTACTACCAGGGCGACTGGTTCGACCTGTGCCGCGGCCCGCACATGACCTCGACCGGCAAGGTCGGTAACGCCTTCAAGCTGATGAAGGTGGCCGGCGCCTATTGGCGCGGCGACAGCAACAATCCGATGCTGACCCGCATCTACGGCACGGCCTTCGCCAAGCAGGAGGACCTCGACGCCTACCTGAAGCAGATCGAGGAGGCCGAAAAGCGCGACCATCGCAAGCTCGGGCGCGAGCTCGACCTCTTCCACTTCCAGGAGGAAGGTCCGGGCGTCGTGTTCTGGCACCCGAAGGGCTGGACCATCTTCCAGCAGCTGATCGCCTATATGCGCCGGCGCCTGACCGGCGATTACAGCGAGGTCAACGCGCCGCAGATCCTCGACAAGGTGCTGTGGGAGACCTCGGGCCATTGGGGCTGGTATCGCGAGAACATGTTCGCGGCGCAGTCGGCCGGCGACGAGGCCGAGGACAAGCGCTGGTTTGCGCTCAAGCCGATGAACTGCCCGGGTCACGTGCAGATCTTCAAGCACGGCCTGAAGAGCTACCGCGACCTGCCCTTGCGCCTCGCCGAGTTCGGCGTGGTGCATCGCTATGAGCCCTCCGGCGCCATGCACGGCCTGATGCGCGTGCGCGGCTTCACCCAGGACGACGCGCACATCTTCTGCACCGAGGACCAACTCGCCGAAGAGTGCCTGAAGATCAACGAACTCATCCTGTCGACCTATGCGGACTTTGGCTTCACCGGCGATCTCACCGTGAAGCTGTCGACGCGGCCGGACAAGCGCGTCGGCACCGACGAGATGTGGGATCACGCCGAACGCGTGATGGCAACGGTTTTGCGCGAGATCCAGTCGCAGAACAATCACATCAAGACCGAGATCAACCCGGGCGAAGGCGCCTTCTACGGGCCGAAGTTCGAATATGTGCTGCGCGACGCCATCGGCCGCGACTGGCAGTGCGGCACCACGCAGGTCGACTTCAACCTGCCGGAGCGGTTCGGCGCGTTCTACATCGACCATGACGGCGGCAAGAAACCGCCTGTCATGGTGCACCGGGCGATCTGCGGCTCGATGGAGCGCTATATCGGCATCCTGATCGAGCACTATGCCGGCAACTTCCCGCTCTGGCTGTCACCGGTGCAGGCGGTGGTCACGACCATCACCTCGGAAGGCGACGAATACGCCAAGGTGGTGATGGAGCAGGCACGGCGCGCCGGGCTTCGGGTCGAGATCGACCTGCGCAACGAAAAAATCAACTACAAGGTCCGCGAGCATTCGCTGGCCAAGATCCCGGCGCTGCTCGTGGTCGGCAAGAAGGAGGCCGAGACGCATTCGGTGTCCGTCCGCCGCCTCGGCAGCGACGGCCAGAAGGTGCTGACGACCGAGGAGGCGATCGCCGCCCTGGTCGACGAGGCGACCCCGCCGGACGTCAAGCGGGCGCGGGGCGCGGTCTGACGGCGTTCAAGCGGCTCTATCTTGCCCAACTTTGATGAGGGACTCGGCCGGAATGCCGAGGCCCTCATGCAGCCGTCGGATCATGCTGAGTGTCAATTCGCGCCGCCGGTTGAGCACTTCGTGGACCCGGTTGCGGCTGCCAATAAAGGGAATCAGGTCCCTCGGCTGCAGACCGCCCTGTTCCATATGATACTTGATGGCTTCGACCGGGTCCGGAAGGTCCAGTCGGTAGTGCTTCCGCTCCCACGCCTCCACGAGCGTCACAAGCACGTCAAGCCGATCGCCCTCAGGCGAGTTCCGGCGCGCACTCATCAACGTCTCGATCTCCTTGAGCACGCGACGATAGTCTCGGTTAGACTTGATTGGCGCGATTTCCATCATCGACCTTCTAAATGGTTTGCGCATCGATTGCGTCGTACTGCCGGTGTGTTCCAACAAAACGGATATAGACCACGCGGTATGGATAGTTGATCCAGACCACCACGCGATATTTGTTGCCGGCGACGTTGAACATGACGCGGCCATCCCTGAGGATACTGGCGGTTCGGATATCTCTCTTGACGTCCGCGGGCTTCGCCCAATCGGCCTGCTTTACCTGCCGAAACCAGGCCATCAGGGGATCGCGCGCATCGGAGGCCGCCTCGCCGGCCCGATCTAGAAAAGCCTTGATCGTGCTGAGCGCGATGATCCTCATTCAACTCATCTTAGCATAGTCCCATCTTGGGACCATAACCTTCTGGACGGGCGCAGCTGTCGAACTCATAATCACTCTAAAATCCCTTCCATTCGTCCCCTGCCGGGCCTATCTCCCGGCGAGAACAAAGCCATAAGGACGCCCCGTGCCCGACGCCATCGAACTCCTGAAGACCCGCCGCTCGGTCAAGCCGCGCGAAATGACCGGGCCTGGCCCCTCGGCGGCCGAGCTCGAGACCATCCTCACCATCGGCGCCCGCGTGCCCGACCATGGCAAGCTCGCGCCCTGGCGCTTCATCATCTTCGAGGGCGACGCCCGCCAGCGCGCCGGAGAGGTGATTGCCAAGGTGTTCGCCCGGAAGAATCCCGGTGCGCCCGCCGCCGACGTCGAGATCGAGCGCAAGCGCCTCACCGACGCGCCGCTGGTGATCGGCATCGTCAGTTTCACCAGGCCGCATCCGAAGGTGCCGGCGTTCGAGCAGGAATTGTCCGCCGGCGCCAGCGCCATGAACATCGTCACGGCCGCAACCGCGCTCGGCTATGGCGCCTGCTGGCTGACCGGCTGGTTCTCGTTCGATCGCGACGTGCTCGATGGCCTCGGCCTCAAGCCGGACGAAAAGCTCGCCGGCTTCATCCATATCGGCACGCCGACCAAGCCGAGCGAAGACCGTCCGCGACCGTTCCTTTCGGAAATCGTGACGCGTTTTTAATCGAACGCTTGTTGACGCCTCTGGCGTCTTGCGGCTTTCATCCCGGCCAGGGAGGAAGCCGGTATGAAGCGTCGTGATTTTCTGGTCGGGGCCGCGCTGCTCGCCGGCACGATGGCACGAAGCCGCGCCGCCGACATCCCCGCCCCGTCGTCCGAGGGGCTGGATCGCATCACTTCGTATTTCGACAACGAGGTGGGAAGCGGCCGGTTGCCGGGCGCCGTGATCCTGGTGCAGCAGCACGGCAAGCCGGTCTATCAGAAGACGTTTGGCGTGCGCGACGTCAGGACCAGTCTTGCGATGACGCCGGACACGATCTTCGCGATCCACTCGATGACCAAGCCGATCACCTGCCTTGGTGCGATGATGCTGATCGACGAGGGCAAGCTCGCCCTCACCGACCCCGTGTCGAAATACGTTCCCCTGTTTGCCGACACCAAGGTCGGCCTCGAAGTCACCCTGCCCGACGGCAAGCTGGAGCTCGATCTCGTGCCGCCGGTCCGCCCCGTCAACATCGAGGATTTGCTGCGGCACACCTCGGGCATCAGCTACGATTATATCGGCGGCAAATGGGTCGAGCAGGCCTACAAGGCCGCCAACATCTTCGAGGGCCAATTCAACAACCGCGAATTCGCCGACCGCATCGCCAAGCTGCCGCTGGCGCGGCAGCCGGGAACGCTGTGGCGCTACGGCCATTCCACCGACGTGCTCGGCAGCGTCATCGAGATCATCTCGGGCCAGACGCTGTATCAGTTCCTGAAGCAGCGCATCTTCGATCCGCTCGGCATGAGCAGCACCAAATTCGCGCTGGCGACCGAGGACGAGCTCGCCCGGATGGCGCGGCCGCTGCCGAACGATTTCATCCTGCTCGCCGCCGAGCGAGACCGCCTCGATCATCCCGAATGGCAGTCCGGCGGCGGCGGCCTGCTCTCGACCATTACCGACTATCAGCGCTTCTCGCAGATGCTGCTCAACGGCGGCGAGTTCGAGGGCAAGCGTTACCTGAGCCCTGCCGCGTTCAAGGGGATGACGACCGATCATATCGGGCCCGGCTCCGGCGTCGGACGCGACTATTTCTATTTTCCGGGCGACGGCTTCGGTTATGGCTATGGCCTTGCGGTGCGGACCGATCCGGGCAACGCCAAACCGCCGCCGCCGGGCTCGCTCGGCGAGCTGAAATGGGACTCAGGGAGCGGCACCTATTTCGGCGTCGATCCCAAGCTCGACATGATCTACCTCATGATGCAGCAGACCCAGAACGAGCGCAGCCGCATCACGCCCGCCTTCAAGGCGCTGGTCTACGACTGCTACCCCGAGGGGCTACGCCGCCCGTGAGGCGCGCTGACCGAAATCGGCGAGCAGCTTTGCGATCTCGGCCGCAGGCCGCGCCGCGCTGAACAGAAAGCCCTGCACTTCGTTGCAGCCTTCGGCGCGGAGCCAGTCGAGCTGATCCTCGGTCTCGACGCCCTCCGCGGTCGTGGTGATGTTGAGGCTGCGGCCGAGCCCGGAGATCGCGCGCACGATCGCGCTGCAATCGGGCCGCTGCGCCAGATCCTTGACGAAGGAGCGGTCGATCTTGATCTTGTCGAACGGAAAGCTCCTGAGATAGCTCAGGCTGGAATAGCCGGTGCCGAAATCATCCATGGAGATGCCGACGCCGAGCTCGCGGAGCTGGTGCAGGATGGCAAGGTTGGCATCAGTCTCCGCTAGAAAGACCGACTCCGTGATTTCGAGCTCGAGCCGCCGCGGCGACAGGCCGGACTGCGCCAGCGCCGAGATCACGATTTGAACCAGGTTGCGGCTGCGGAATTGCGCCGGCGACAGATTGACCGCGACCTTGACGTCGGCAGGCCATTTGACGGCCTCGGCGCAGGCTTCGCGCAAGACCCACTCCCCTAACTGCGTGATGAGGCCGATGTCCTCGGCAACCGGGATGAACTCCGCCGGCGAGATCATGCCCTTGTCCGGATGGCGCCAGCGCAGCAGCGACTCGAAGCCCGAGATGCGGTCGGAGGCGATCGACACCAGCGGCTGATAGTGCAGCTCGAACTCGCCATTGGCGAACGCACGGCGCAGATCGAGCTCCATGTCGCGGCGCTTCTGCGCCTGCAGGTCCATCTCGCGCTCGAAGAAATGGTGCACGCCGCCGCCGTCGGACTTCGCCCGGTACAGCGCCATGTCGGCATTGCGCATCAGCTCTTCCGGCGTCGTGCCGTCGCCGGGCGACAGCGCGATGCCGATGCTGGCGCCGATCACCATCTCCTGACCGTCGAGATCGTAGGGTGCCTTCAGCATGTCGATCAGCAGGCCAGCGCAGGCGCTGGCCTCGTTCGGCGAGACGTCGGCGGCAAGGATCACCGCGAATTCGTCGCCGCCGAGCCGGGCCGCCAGATTGCCGCCGCGGACGGCAAGGGTCAGGCGTTCGGCGACGTCCTTGAGCAGGCGGTCGCCGACGGGATGACCGAAGGAATCGTTGATGTTCTTGAACAGGTCGAGATCGATGTAGAGCACGCCGACCCGTTTCCCCGCTGCCTGCTCCAGCGCCTGCTTCAGGCGCTCCCGGAAATATTCGCGATTCGGCAGGTCGGTGAGCCCGTCATGGTGGGCCATGTGCGCGATGCGCGCCTCGGCCTTGCGGCGTTCGGTGATGTCGACCACTGCGACCAGATAGCCGTCGCGATCGTCGAAGGCGACACGGCGGCCGAAGGTGAGCACCTCGATCTCGCTGCCGTCGGCGCGCAGATGCCGCCAGTTGCGCGAGGAGTGATAGGCTTCGCCAACGCGCTCCAGCGCCTCGGCGTGGCTGTCCCACTCGTCTTCCGGCCAGATCTCGTGCAGCTTCATGCGCAGGAAGGTGGCGCGGCTGTAGCCGTAATGCTGGACCGCGGCGTCGTTGACGCCAAGGAACTCCTTGGTCTGCGCGTCGAACACCCACATCGGCATCGGGTTGCTGTCGAACAGCAGGCGGAACGAGGCGTCGCGCCGCTTCAACGCGGTGACATCGGAGATCGTCAGCGAGACCACGTCGGCGAAGGCCGTGGCGCTGAGGCGGAGGTGGCGTCCGTCGCTCTCGATCTCGAGCTGCTCGCCGCGGCCGCCCGCGACGACCTTGAGCAGGAAGCCCATGATCTCGGGCGAGGCCAGCAGCGTGTTGCCCTCGCCGATCCGCCGCCACAACAGACCTCCGCTCGCGACCTTCAGCAGCGCGCTTGCGCTGTTGTTGTGGTGCACGACCTGGAGATCGGACGGCTTGCCGCCGGCGTCGCGCAACGTCGCCAGCGAGATCACCGCATCGTCGGTCGAGGCGAAAATCGCATCCAGCAGATTGTACTGCGTGCCGCGCTCGTTGATGTAGGCGCCGACCAGCGTGGCGCCCCAGCGCGAGGCCGTCGGCAGCGCCAGCACATCGTAGGTCCGGACCATGCCGTCGCGCACGCAATGCGCGCTGGCGTGGTAAGGTCGTCCATTGGCAAGCGCGCTCGTCGCCGCTTCCGACAGTGCGGTGGCGCAATCCGGCGACAATTCGGCGACGGGAATGTCCCAGCGCTCCTCGCCGAGCCATTTCTGCACGTAGCGTCCGCTGCGCGACAGCTCGAGCGTGCCGTCGTTCCTCAGCAGCGCGATGTGATCGGCGAGCCGTCCGAGACTGCCGAGCATCACGTCCTCATAGCGCGGCAGCCGATCGCCCGGCTTCAGTGCGGCACGCCATTTGCGCTGAAGCACCGGGATGTCGTCGAACATTTCGGCGGCCGGTTTTCCCGACACTTTCTTCGCGGCATTCATGGCAGTCCCCAACGCACTTTCCCGGCGCATCCAATGCAGCTGCGCTTAACGACATGTAAAAAGGCTGCAGGCGCGGGTTCCATTCGGCGATTATGACAGTTTTAAGTCGGGTGTTGGTTAGTGCGCGTTAGAGACTATGACGGTCGTGCGAAGGCGATGCGTCCGGGTGTGCGTTCGAAGTTCGGGCCCGCGTCTCTCGTGTCCCGCACGCGCTGCAACGCCCTTCGCGTTGCGGCGCAGAGCCGGGACCCAGCAAGCCACAGCACGTGCTGCAACATGGGCCCCGGCTCTGCAGCGCACCGCTGAAGAAGCGCTGCGCTGCGTCCGGGGCACGAGAGTCGTCATTGCGAGCGCAGCGAAGCAATCCAGGCTGCCGCCGCGGAGACAGTCTGGATTGCTTCATCGCAAGAGCTCCTCGTAATGACGGCGTGTGAAGTAGCAGCTTCCGGCTCTCTCGTGTCCCGGACGCGCTGCAGCGTTCTTACGCTGCTGCGCAGAGCCGGGACCCAGCAGGCCGCAGCACTCGCTGATGCATGGGCCCCGGCTCTGCAGCGCATCACTCCGTGCTGCGCAGCGTCCGGGGCACGAGCGCGTTGATAAATGACTGACATGGGATCGCATCCTCGCGGCGCATCTCGCCCGAGCTTTGCTTGATCGCTTCACCCTCTTCTTGAAAGAGGGCGCAGGGAAGACCGGGCGCCGGCTGGCACCCGCGGTCCACTGTGCGAATTCTGCGTAACAAGAAACTGCACAGCGGCATACAGGTGTAGCCAGGACAGCCCGGCCTTCCCTGCGCAGTGGCTTTACGGCTTATGTCGTGCTCTCCCCGGGGAGCGTTGCGCTATTGCCCCCGTCGCCTTGCGGATGGCTGGCGGATGCGTCCGGTTGGACGACATCCATCACCACAAGACTTGGCGCACAGACCCCGGGCGCCAGGACCACACGATTTTGCCGTACGCCGATCACACCGGTCGTGTGCGCGATACTTTCGCTCACGGCTCTCCGCCCTGCGAAAGCACTTCGCGCCGATGTCACCTGCGTCCACCGCCGCCCGGCCCGCGTTCGTGACGATCGCGATACGCCCCTCTTCCTTGGGCCGGGTTGAGCGATGCATACGCCGTTTCCGAAATTCGGTAAAGTGGAATATTTTTGATGACACGGATTGACCCACGGCTCGGGTGTTTTGCCCGTCGGGCAACGCAAGGGCTCGTGGGAACGCGTTCGTAGGGTGCAAAGGCGCAAAGCGCCGTGCACACCATCTCTCTCCACTCGGGCCAATCGTGGGCACGCTTCCGCCTTCGCTCTCCGAGCTACGGCGGACAAGTCGCTTTGCCCACCCTACGGCGCCGTGCCGCCTACGGAGCCGCGCCGGCGAGACGTTCGATCACGATATCGAGCAGCGCGCGCAGACGGGCGAGCCGCCTGAGATCGCGGTGATAACCGACATAGGTGTCGCGGCCGGGCGGCGCCGTTCCGATGTCGAGCGCGACCAGGCGGCGGTCGCGGTCGCCGAGCGGACGCGGCAGCACGGCAAAGCCGCCGCCGCTCGCGCAAAGCTCGGCCTGCACCTGCCTGTTGTTGCTGCGCGAGGCGACGGCTGCATTCGGCAGCGCGCGCTTCAGCCAGACGGCGTCCGGCATGTCGGCGAACTCGGCATTCATCGTCACGACGCGGACAGCGCTGCCGTCGCCGGCGCGCGGCGGCTTGCTGCCCCTCTTGCCATAGAGCGCGTAGGGAATGTGCATCAGCTTTCTGGAGATCACCTCGGGCTCGCTGAACGGCTTGATGCGAAACACGAGATCGGCTTCACGCCGCGGCAGGCTGTAGAGCCGCGCATCGGTCAGAAGCTCCACCGTCACCTTGGGGTGACGCTTGCCGAATGCGGCGATCACCGGCGACAGCATCACCGTCCCGAACCAGTCCGACGATGACAGGCGGAGCAGGCCGTCGAGCTGCGTCTCCGCACCGGACACATGGCGCTCCAGCGCGAGCGCCTCGTCCTCGATCCGCTCGGCATGGCGGAGCACGGCGGCGCCCTCGTCGGTCAGCACCAGGCCATCCGCCGTGCGCTGTAACAGCGTCTGTCCCAGCGACGTCTCGAGCGCGCGAAGCCGCCGGCCCATCGTCGGCTGGGTCTGGCCGATTTTTCGTGCGGCAGCGCCGAGCGTGCCTTCGCGCGCAATTGCCAGGAAGATGCGCAGATCACTCCAGTCCATCAGGATTCCTGCCATACAGAAATGTATGACGATTGTACAACCTTGTTCCTTCTCATGCAAAATTTCATGGGCATATTGAGCCGATCACGGAGCAAGACGATCATGACGAGACAATCGACGATGCGCGCAAATGTCCTGGAGACCCACAACGCTCCCTTGCGCCTCTCAACCATCTCCACGCCCGAGATCGGCCCGCACGACGTGCTGGTGCGGGTGCGCGCAAGCGCGGTCAATCCGCTCGACACCAAGATCCAGGCCGGCGCCGCGGCGCATGCGCGCCACCCGCTGCCGGCAATTCTCGGCATCGATCTCGCCGGCGTGGTCGAGCTGGCCGGGCGCGAGGTCTCGCGGTTCAAGCCGGGCGACGAGGTCTACGGGATGACCGGTGGCGTCGGCGGCGTACAGGGATCGCTCGCCGAATTCGCCGCGGTCGATGCCGATCTCCTCGCATTGAAGCCTGCCAATCTCAGCATGCGGGAAGCCGCCGCGCTGCCGCTGATCGTCATCACGGCCTGGGAAGGCCTGATCGATCGGGCGGCGTTGAAGGCGGGCCAGAAGGTATTGATTCATGGCGGTGCGGGCGGCGTCGGTCATGTCGCGATCCAGATCGCGCGCGCCTTCGGAGCGGAGGTGTTCGCAACCGGTTCGCCGTCGCAGCGCGCCACCATCGAAAGTTTCGGCGCCGTATTCATCGACCGCGACAGTTCGGTCGAAGCCTGCGTGGCGCAGAACACCGGCGGCCGCGGCTTCGACATCGTCTACGACACCGTCGGCGGCAAGGTGCTCGACGCTTCCTTCGAAGCGGTGCGCCGCTTCGGCCATGTGGTGAGCGCGCTCGGCTGGGGCACGCATGCGCTTGCGCCGCTGTCATTCCGGGCAGCCACCTATTCAGGCGTGTTCACGCTGCTGCCGCTGCTGTCGGGCGAAGGCCGCGCGCATCATGGAGAGATCATGGCGGAGGCCACGCGCCTCGCCGAGGCCGGCAAGCTCGTGCCGCTGCTCGACGCCAGGCGCTTTACGCTGGAGAACGTCGACGACGCCTATGCCCTGATCAGGGATCACGCCGCCAAGGGCAAACTGGTCGTCGATATCTGAGGTGGAGCTTGTAGCCGGATGGAGCTGTGCGCGCCGCTAGTCTTCGCTGGACGCGGCGGAGCGGTTGCGCAAATAGGCCTGCGACAACAGGAAGAACAACGCGCGCTCGCCATGATATTTGGCGGAGGGCCGGGTGCGCTCGAAACCGTCGGCAAAGATCTTGCCGGACTGGTCGCACACCTGCCATCGCCAGCCAAACCGCTTGCGCCTGGTGAGGATCACTTCGAACATGCCGACGAGCTTGGTCCCCTGCTCCTTGCCGGTCTGGCAAAGGCATCCAAGCCCCTGCTCCGGCCTCCCCCATTAGACGGATGCCCGACATATAACCCAGCGGAGTGGAAAGAGAATAAAATTGATGATCGGAAATTCGTCTCTTGCACCGCTGTGATGAGGACGGCGGGGGTGCGGGAATAAGCTTTCGCCAGCGGTGTTTGCCTCGGCCCCAGGAGGCAATCTGCTGGCGCTTGCAGTATTCAAAGCAGAACACAGGGGGTGATGGGGGTGAGCATTTTGCTTACCAGTCCCCACGACGCATGCGACGGTAACAGGAGATGCACGTTCGTGCGCTCGATGAGAATTGCCGTGCCGGACGTCAGGTCGGTGTCAGGTTGCGGGCGGCACCGCCGCCAGGACCTTAGCGCGCGACGGCCTTAGCGCGCGACGACTTCCACCTCGCCGTCGACGCCGTTGACGACGTTGAATCCGCGCTCGTAGACCTTGCCCTCGTTCTTGGCGATGGCGCGGTATTCGCCTTCGGAGAGCACGACGCGCGGGAAGGCGCCGATCGATTCCTTGATGACGTCGCCGCCCGGGGTCAGCACCGACCAGGCGGTGTTGGCGAGCGCCTCGCCGCCCCTGTCGCTGACCAGCTTGAGCGTGATCACGGCTGCGCGGTGGGTGATGGTGACGTCGGTGAGCTTGCTGGCCTGGACGCGGATGTCGGAGCGCACCACCGAATTGGCGTCGCCATAGTTGGAGATGATGTAGTAGGTGCCCTCCGGCAGCAGCACGACGTCGCCGGCGGCGACGTTCGGCACCAAGGAGGCACGCTCGCCGGATTCGAACTGGCTGCCCTTGTAGATCGCGAACGAGATCTGGTTCTGCGGAATGCGGCTGGTGCCGACCCGGCCCTCGATCCGCAGGCCCCCGGCCGGGAGCACGAAGGACTCGCGGTCGGTCTCGGCCTTCAGGCTGACGGTGCGCACCGCGCTGACGAGGCCGAAGGCGACGTGCACGACGTAATTGCCGGGCGGCAGCACGATATTGGGCGTGGCGCTTCGGTCCTCGCGGATCAGCTTGAAGGTGCCGTTCTCATCGGGACGGTCGGCAAACACGCGCCAGACCAGGCCACTGGTGATCGCCGGAGAATCCTTGCCGTATTTCGCGGTCAGCGACAGCACGCCCTGTCCGGGCACGGCCGCATTGAGCGGGGCGGCCTGCGGCACGGTCGTGACCGCGGGCGGCGGCATGCTGGGG